>JBILYM010000159.1:0-5306 GCA_044377725.1 Phycisphaerales bacterium | reverse complement strand
TCGCCGATTGTGGCGGCTGCTGGAACATGCGGCTACATGGATGAATTGGCCGACGCGTTCGATCTGCGTTGGTTGGGTGCAGTGACCACCAAGAGCATCACGCCGGAGGATCGCGCGGGTAATGACCCATGGCGGATCATTGACGTTCCGGGCGGCATGATGAATGCCATTGGTCTTGCCAATGTTGGCCTAGGAAAGTTCTTGTCGGAGAAGCTTCCGCACGCGGCACGCGTGACATGCCCGATCTTTGGATCCGTGGCTGGACACTCCGTGGACGATTACGTTCGCGTGGCAGCGGCGTTTGATGCAAACACGGCATTCCCGATCATTGAGCTGAATGTCAGTTGCCCGAACACTGCCACCGGCCTGCAATTTGGCGATGATCCATCAGCGCTGAAGGCATTACTGGCCGAAGTGCGACCAGTGGTGAAGCGCGCCAAACTCTTCGTGAAGGTCAGCCCGAACGCGGACGTAGTAAAACTCTCCGGCGCTGCGGTAGAGGCTGGTGCCGACGGGCTGACGCTGGTGAACACGGTGACTGCGATGAGTATTGACGTGCACACACGTCGACCACGATTGTCGCGCGGGCGCGGCGGGTTGAGCGGACCGGCGATCCATCCGATCGCAGTGCGGATGGTGCACGACGTGTACCGCGCAGTAGCCAAGCCAGCGGGCGTACCAATCATTGGACTCGGCGGCGTGTTGCGTTGGGAAGACGCGGCCGAATTCATACTTGTTGGCGCCAGCGCGGTTGGCGTGGGCACAGCACTGTTTGTAGATCCCCGCACGCCGGTGGCACTGGCCAAAGGCCTTGCCAAGTGGGTGCGCGCACAAGGCGCGACTTCGATCACCGAACTTATTGGTGCGATGGACGGCTGATTTCACCTGGCAACTAACGGCGTGAATTCCACGTTCTGCCACAGCACCGGACCTGGCCGCAGGCGCCGGAGAGGACAGGGCCGCGCTCAGCGGCCATCCTCGTAAGGCGAATGCGGGCCAGTAGGAAATCGTGTTGCATCAGGACCACTAAGAAGGCGTCATGCAACAACGCACGCCAGCACAAACGCGTGCCGCATCAACCAAACGAGGATGAATCATGCCCCGAAGCCGAGTGTTACTTGAGGTCAGCATCCACGCCGAGGTACTCGCGCATATGTTGTTCGTAGGTCTCTTGATCCTTGTCGCGACTGAAGTCAAGGCGCAGTTCGTTGATGACCTTGGTCCCCTGGCCGATCCATTGCTTCCAGGTTTCCGCACTGATGTTCTCAAAGATCCACGCACCAACTGGACCGCGAAACGGCGGCTCCGTGAGTTTGCTGCCTGGTCGACCCGTTCGTTGGCAAATGAAGGTGCCGGATGCCTTGAGGCGCTCGGCTGCTGCGTCTACTTCTGCCGCAAGCTTGGGTGGCTCGCGACCGATTGATCGCAACAGGTCTGCCATGGCGTTGCGGGGCATCATGTCGCCCTTGCGGGCTGCAGTTTCATAGCCGCGGGTCAGAACGTCTACTGCGCGGTCCGCCCACCCAGCGCCGATCATTGCTTGACCGGCAAGCTGAAATGCCTTGCTCATGTCCGGGGCCAGTTCTACGCAGCGCTCAAAGCTACGAGCCGCTTCAGCGTGTCGGCCGGAGTCCAGGTATGCCTTGCCAAGCGAGAAATGCGCCATTTCGTTGGTGGGATCGGCGGATGCCATCTTCTCAAACTGGGCGATACGGTCTACGGATTGTGGGGCGCCTGCGGTGCTCATGAACGGATGATAGGAGCAGCAGCGCCCAACGGACGTACTGGTTTGGCGCCGCGAACGGGGCGAATCCAGTTTTTCCGGTGGTACGCCCACCACTCCAGCACCAACAAGATCAGCGCTGCGGTGAGGGCATAGGGCCAGAGATCGCTGAGCGATCCACCCTCGCTTCCGGTGCCCTGCACCACTTGTGTTCCAATGGAAAGCTGATCGGCAGCGGCAATCCGGCCCTCACCCTCAGCGGTGTTCACAGCAAACATCCGGCGCTGCTCGCCACGATCGTCAGTCCACCGGAATTGGTAGGTGCCCGCTGAAACCAACGGGCCAAAGGTCACGGAACCCTCGCGGGCTTCGAGCGTCTGCACCAATCCGTCCGGGAGCGTGAGCGTGGCTTCCTTCACTCCCGCCGCAGTGCGCACCGAGAGTGTCTCGCCCGGATGATGCTCTTCTTGCACCGCAGCCTGATCGAGCGCTCCGAGCCACTCCACAGCGTTGGCAATGAATGTGACGAACCCGCGCTGGAATGGCCAGTTGGAATCAAGCGGCTCGAAGGTGATGATGACCGCCGCAACGGGTCCGCGCCGCGCTACCACCACCAGCGGCACATCCGGACCTTCCACGATCGACTCAATGTCGGAAGCGGGCGCAATGGCGGTGGCTTTGGCAACAAAGAGATCGTCCAGATTGACAGCATGAAGAAGCGGATGCTCGCTGCGCTGCGAGCGGACCGAGAGCTTCTCCTTTGATCCGTACGCGTTCAGTCCGTCGATGCCAACCGGAACCCCAAGTACCAAGTAGCGACCCGGCGGCAGTACTTCTGGCAGCGCCGCCGGCGTGGCCACCACCACATCAAATTCATCACTCTTCACGCCGCGGGTGGCAAACTCTGCGGGGGTAAGGAACTCCACCTTTTCGGCTGGAATGGCAGACACCACGTTCTTGGCAGCAAAGTCCACCGCTCCAACCACCGCAATGCGCAATCTGCGCGGCGCACTCACCGCTATCTCAGCACGGTTGTCAGCAACCAGCACATCGGAGCGCACCAGCGCCACTGAAATCACTCCCGCACGCGGCTGGATGATCGGTGGAAATGTCACGCGTTCGTAACCGGGCTTGTAAGGAACTGCTGCTGCGCCCGCAGCCGAACCCCGGCTCGCAATCGCACCGCTCCCACCTGCTGTACCGCCACCTGCGGCCGGCACCTTGACTGGCTTCGGCGTCACTGATCGACGCGATCCATCAATCGACAATTCAAGATCGGTTTCGATCGCCTCCGGACCGTCGTTGCGCACGGTGACGAAGACCTGAATCACGCCCGGCTCGGTAGCACTTCGTTCGGCAGCAATACCTTCAATGCCGACATTGGCCGCGTCCGCCCGACCACACACGTGATACGAAATCGTCTCACCCGGACGGATCGCCTCGGCTGCGATATCGGAAATCTGGCCATCAGACCAGAGTTCGAGCGTGGCACCTTCACTGGCAGTAGCGCCCTGCGCCTCTGGATTGACGACCGTTGCAAATGCGCGCGCCAACGAAAGCGCATCACCAATTCGACTACCGCCGTCCGTCTGTTCAATCCGGTCAACGGCACGCTTCAAGTCACCGCTTGACCGCGTAAACGGCTGCATGATCTTGGCGGTGTCAGAGAAACTAATCACCATGGTCTCGCCGGGGATCGATGAAAACAGACCCCCCGCAAACAACTGATCGATACGCTCTTTCGCCTGTTCTTTGGCAATGGCAAGCCGAGACTTTTTCCCGTCAAGATCAGTAGCAGACATCGAAGCTGACGCATCAATGATGATGACCGATCGTCCGCCGGAGGACAGACCAAGATCCATGCGCGGTTGCATCAATGCGAAGGCAACAAATGCCAAGAGGCCAAGTTGCAAGAACAACAAGATGCTTGGTCGCAGCCTCTGAAACGGCGTGTTTGCACGAACATCCTCCACGCTGCGTTTCCAGAGCAGTGTGCTTGGAACGGCAGTGGCGCGTCGTCGTAACTTCAGGAAGTACAGCGCAATGAGGAGCGGCACCAACACCGCGGCAACCGCGGCGCCAATCAGTGGTGTCATCCACACTACAGCGAACATTGGGGCAAGCACTGGTGCGAGTGATTCACTCATCGAACCAGCCCTCGCTGCCGCAAGTATTCAAGAAGAAGCGCATCGACTTCCGTGGACGTATCAACCACCATATGCATGATTGATCGGCGAATGGCAAAGTCACGTAGC
The DNA here is from genome assembly GCA_044377725.1 of Phycisphaerales bacterium. Classification (GTDB taxonomy): domain Bacteria; phylum Planctomycetota; class Phycisphaerae; order Phycisphaerales; family SM1A02; genus UBA966. The sequence continues at coordinate 1,328 of JBILYM010000159.1, read as the reverse complement.
CCAGCGCACCAGGCGCCAAGGTTGGCGCGGTATTGCTCGACTAATCCAGGGCTTGCAGTGACTTCCGCTTCGTCGCGATCTTCCGCATCGGTTAAGCGCCAATCGCCAACCAGACCGTGCGCACTCGGATCAATTTCCTGCGGCGAAAGCGTCTGCATGCACCACAGGTCATAGCCGCGCCCTGCCACATAGCGAAGACCCTTCTCGTAGCCCTCCTTAAGTAGGAAGTCACTCACCACCACCATCACTCCGCGCCCCTGCCGCGCCAGCGCCAACGCCTTCATGGAATCTTCAAAGGTCCCGGTGCCGCCCGACTGCAGGTTCAAGATCCACTTACCCATCTCCGCAGTCTTGCGGCGCCCGCGTAGGTTGGAGATCTTTTGCAGACCACCCTCGCCGCCGAACGCAGCGATGGTGACACGATTGTGATTCACCAATCCAATGTAGCCAAGCGCCATTGCCAAGCGCTGCGCAAACACCATCTTGTTTGGGTCGCCCCAATCCATGGAAGCACTGATATCAATGGCAATGACCAGCGAGAGATCCTCTTCTTCCAGGAAGATTTTGAGGAAGAGTCGATCAAGCCGCCCAAAGATGTTCCAGTCAATGAAGCGAAGGTCGTCGCCGTGAACGTAGGGGCGAAAGTCAGCAAACTCAACGCTTTGGCCGCGCCGTTTGGATCGCCGCTCGCCCTGAATCTTGCCAGTGAAGATCTTCCGACTCACCACGTCAAGCTGCCCAATGCGTGCCATCAATGCTGCGTCAATGAGATCGTCCACGCGCTCCGGACGCTTGCGACTTGGCTGCCCTTGGAAGAACAAACTCACGAAGCATCCTCCGGAACCTGTCGCTGCAAACGTGCAATGATTCCGCTGACAATGCGGTCGGAATCCAGGCCATCGGCTTCGGCTTCAAAGCTTGGCACAATGCGATGCCGCAATGCACTGGCTGCTACCGCGTGAACATCGGCAATCGACACATGAAACCGACCATCGAGCAGCGCGCGCACTTTGGCCGTGGTCACAATCGCCTGCGCCGCACGCGGACTTGCGCCAACGGAAATCTCCCGTGCTGCCTGTGGATCCGCGTACTCCCCGCCCGGATGCGTGGCCAGGACAAGTCGAATCACGTAATCCTGCACCGGTAGCGCCATGACAATGCGGCGCGCCAAACGCTGCGCCTGCACAATGCGCTCGCCGTTCAGAATCGGCGTGACTGGAGTTTCTGTACTCGTCGTGGTTCGACGCAGAATTTCATGCAAATCCGCGCGTTCCACAGAGGGCACGGCAATCTTGAGAAGGAACCGATCCAACTGCGCTTCCGGCAGC
>JBILYM010000158.1:0-5327 GCA_044377725.1 Phycisphaerales bacterium | reverse complement strand
AGGCTCCCCCTGCACCTGCTGCTGACGATTGATTTCACTGCTGTCGGAGGTAGTGAATTTCCAGCGCCGGACGCCCCACGACGGTGGCGTCCGGCGCTGTGCTTTGGGGCTGTGCATCAGCGTTCGGCGCGCGGATTTTTAGCAGCGGCCGAGCAAGGAGTGCGAGCGCGGAGCGAGGCGCAAGGTGTCGTGTTCGCCGGCCGCGTATCGCCAATGGGCAAGGGCGGCGATCATGGCGGCGTTGTCAACGCAATATTTCTGAGCCGGCAAGCGCACGTCAATTCCGTGCTGAGTGCCGAACATTTCCAATTGGGCGCGCAGGTGGCGGTTGGCAGTAACCCCTCCGCCCACCAGAAGCGTGACGGGGCGATCGTTCTGTGCTTCGAGTCGTTCCATGGCGCGTGTGAGCACATCCATGATTTGGTTGACCGCGGCGGCCTGAAAGCTGGCCGCCAAGTCGGATACACGCTGCTCAGTGAGCGGCAGTGGCGGTCGGGGCGCGGGTCGATTGGCAACGGGTGGAACACCGCGCACGGCGTAGAGCAGGGCGGTCTTCATGCCGCTGAAACTGAAATCAAGCGTGCGCTCGTTGGATTGACCGCCCTCGCGGATACTGCGCGCCGTCAGTCGCGGGGTGGGAAACCGCATGGCGGCTGCATCACCCGACGAACTGCGCTCGTCCAAGAGTGGTCCGCCCGGGTAACCGAGCGAGAGCAGTGTGGCCGCCTTGTCGAATGCCTCGCCAATCGCGTCGTCGATGGTGCGGCCGAGGAGTGTCATCGATCGCGGGTCGTTCATGCGAAAGAGATGCGTGTGTCCACCGGAGGCCACCAGCCCAAGCGCTGGCCAGCCAACAGGGGGCGCATCGAGCAGACCAGCCACCAAATGTGCGGCAATATGGTCAATGCCGATCACCGGAATTCCGAGCGACCAGGCGTATGCCTTTGCTGCCGCATTGCCAACCAGGAGCGAGCCAATCAATCCGGGTCGATTTCCAACAGCAACCGCGCTGACTGGTCGCCCTGCAAGATCCGCGCTTCGCAATGCTTCGCGAACCACTGGGACGATCCGTTCCAGATGCGCACGGCTGGCAAGCTCCGGCACCACGCCTGCGTAGCGCGCGTGAATTTCATGTTGCGTGCTCACTACGTTTGAAAGCACGCGGGGTGCGCCATCACGCCACTCCACAATGCTCGCGGCGGTTTCGTCGCAACTTGTTTCGATGCCCAGGATGAGCATTCCATCAGTTGCCTGATGCGGCGGATGGCTCTGTGCGGAAAGACTCACTTGCCCTCCGGCTCGCGCGCAGGCGTGTATTCCGGGGCAGGAATGGAGCTTGCGCCAATACCAGTGCGCAGTGCCGATGGATCCTTGACGATCCAACGGCCGATGACATGGCCATCGCGGTCGCGGAGTTCAACGGCGCCATCGATCAGCGATGCGTCGTTTCCAAGAAACGGATCATCCACACCGGCGCCGGCGCTGCGCAGGGTGCTGATCGCTTGGTCGGTCTTCTGAAGTTCATCAAGTAGTCGCCGGCGGTATTCGATACTCGATCGCAACTCATCGCTGCCAGCGCCGATGTCACCGGAGAGATCACCGATGACTGGCCACTCCACCATGTCCAGGTAACCCTGAATAGCGTCCACCGCCCCGGCAAGTTGTGGATCATGCGCCACGCTGCTGATCGAAGCGGACGAATTCCACTTCACAGGTGGTGAAGTAGCGACGCCGCCTGCTTCGCGCAATTGGCGCGCCGTTGCGCGGGCGATCGATTGTTCCTCGGTCATTGGCACGCGAAAGCCAGTGTCTGGTTCAACGCCCCACCGCGACGCGCCCACGGCGCGATGCGGCGAGGTGCCGCTCGGTAGGTAGTAGCGAGCGGTGGTGATCTTGATCGTGCCGGCGCCGTCTGGAAGTTGCAGCACGTCTTGCACGCTGCCCTTTCCGTACGACCGGGTGCCGATGATCTTGGCGCAGCCGTTGTCGCGCAATGCGCCCGCCACGACCTCGCTGGCGCTGGCACTTCCTTGGTTGATGAGCACCACCATCGGAATGTGCAGGTCTTCCGGCGACGCCGTGGCATCCCACGTTCGACCAGTGTCGCCACGGCCGCGAATACTGACAATTGCACCTTCGGAGATAAAGCGATCGACCACTCCGACAGCAGCAGTCAGCGAGCCTCCGCCATTGTCACGCAAATCAAGAATGATTCCGGAAACGCCGTCGGCACGAATGCGTGCCAGTGCGGCATCAACTTCTGCCACCGTTCGATCATTGAATTGCGCGATACGAATGTACGCCACACGGCGGTCGGAATCGATGGTAAATCGCCAGCCGTCCGCGTCGCGAAGGATGCCCTTCACACTGGGCGTTTCTACAACGCGGCGCGGCACATTGAGCTTTCGTTCATTGCCATCGGCGCGGCGAATCACCAACGCCGCCACCGTGCCGGGCGCGCCTGGGAGGAGCGACTCCAGCGTGGCAGCGTTGATTCCTTCCGTTGACTTGCCATCAACAGATAGAATGGTGTCGCCTGCCAGGATGCCCGCCTCCATTGCCGGTGATCCATCGATAGCGGTGATCACGATCGGGCGGCCATCGTCCATGTCCAATTCAACGCCGATGCCCACATAGCTTCCTGACAGTTGCCGGCGGAACGCGCCCTCGTCGGCGGGCGGAATGTAAACGGTGTACGGATCGCCAAGTGCTTTCGTCATCGCCTCCATAGCGGCACGCTGCATTGCGGTCGCGTCAATTGGATCAACGTAACTGCCCACAATGAGCGCGCGCAGGTCGATGATTGGATCGAGCCAGCGGTAGGCGCCCTCGGTGGCAGGTGGCACGGTGCGTGCGCCGTCATCGGTTGATTGGGGCATTCCAGCCTGCAGCGCGGGCGCCAGAAGCGCGGCGAATGCAGCAGAAGCGAGGAACATCGTGAATCGGGCCACGCGGCGATGATAGGGGCGCGCCATCCCGTCCTACAATCCTCCCCACATGGAAACAGGACGCCACGCAGAAGTCGACATCCGGGCCGAGCCCGCGATCCTTGTCGGCGTCCGCCTTCGAGATAATGAAACCACCTTCGACGACTCGCTTGCCGAACTACAGGCATTGGCGGAAACGGCCGGGGTACGGGTGGTGGGCACCCTAGAACAGCGCCGTGTTGCGCCGCGGGGCAAGACCTACATCGGCAAGGGCAAGGTGGAAGAACTGTCCGCCATGTGCAAGGAGCTTGGTGCCAAGGTAGTGATCTTTGACAACGAACTCGCGCCGAGTCAGATTGCCGAACTGGAGAAGGCGCTCGAACTCAAAGTGATTGACCGCAGCGAAGTGATCTTGGACATCTTTGCGAACCGCGCCACTACCAAGCAAGCGCAACTGCAGGTCGAGATTGCGCAGCTTGAGTACACCGCGCCACGACTCCGCGCCATGTGGTCGCACCTGGGGCAGGTCACTGGTGGCGCGCCGGTCGGTGTTGGTACCCGCGGACCCGGCGAGCAGCAGTTGGAGATCGACCGTCGCATCGTCAAGGCGAAGTTGGACAAACTGCGACGCGAGCTGGGGGAGATTGAAGGTCGCCGATCACGCGAAGTGAAGCAACGCCGCGATGAGCACTACACCGCTGCGTTGGTGGGCTACACCAATGCCGGTAAATCGAGCCTCTTCAATGCATTGACGCGGGGCGGGGCGTATGCCGCTGACAAACTCTTTGCAACACTTGGAACGCGCGTCGAAAGTTGGAACCTTGCGGGCGGAAACGCAGCCATGCTCTCCGACACCGTTGGTTTCGTACAGCGCCTTCCCCACCATTTGGTGGCGAGCTTTCGTGCAACGCTTGAGGATGCCATTGCCAGTCATGTGATATTGATCGTTCTTGATGTTGCTGACCCCAGCGCACTCATGCAGTACGAGACTGTGCAATCGGTTCTTGATGAGATCGGCGCGGATCAGCAGCCGCGCATACTGCTTCTCAATAAGGCCGATCGATTGCCGCCGTCCAGAATTGGCATCGACCCACGAATCACGGAGTGGATGGAGCGCGTTCCTGGGGCGTTGCCCATTTCTGCGCTCACCGGTGCTGGACTCCCGGAACTTTCGGAGCGGGTGCTTGGATTGATGAAGGGCGACGTTCGCGACTGCACGCTTTCCGTTCCGCTCACCGATGGACGTGCGGTGGACTTTGTGGAGAAGCGTGTTCCAGTGCTGAGCCGCGATTGGACGGAGGCATACGTGCAACTCAAGGTGCAGATTGGCCGCCGGCAACTGGAGCAACTGCTCTCAAGTGGCGTGCGCATGTTGGTGGATGGATTGCCAGCGCACGAAGGGTTGCGATCGTTGTGGCCCGATGTCAAGATTGATGTTGCACCGCGCATTCGTCCGCACGATTCCTATGCGGTTGGTCAAGAAGTCGAAGACGAGTGAAGCGCGCGTGTCACGGGTAGGTAGCGCCCCGCAGATCACAATTCCCGAGCGGTCTCAAGCACGCGGCTCATGAGTGCAGCCACCGCGCCATCACGGACGTGCGGAGTGCCGTGCGGCGCACGCTCCCAGATGTGCGCGGGCGCGCTGCCATCCACCGGGAACCACGCCACCAACGAACTCATTTCATACTGACCGCGTGCCCAGAAGCCGTCCTCGGCACGGCCGTGCGCCACCCGATGACCGCGCGGTGGGAATCGATCCCAGCGCTCGATGATGGTTCCCAGCAGCGCAGTTTCAACGGCGTCATATGCGGCAGGCGAATCGCTGGCGATACAGATGACATTGACTGCGCCAGGCATGAACTGCGAATACGCCTTGCGAAGTAGCCGCTGTACGCGCGGTATGGCAGCCTCCCAACCCGCATCGACACCCGTTCGAACAGTGACGGTGCCTTCGGCGGTTGGTGCCACAATGCGCGCCGCTCCCAACCACGCGCCGTCTTCGGCGCGAACCACCACTTCATCGCCCACGCTTGCTTCACGCACGAACGGCTCCAGCGCGTTCCGCAGGGTGAGTAACTGCGCGTCGCCAGCGGTGGGCGACCAACGCACCGCGATGGACACCGGGCGCTTCGTTGCGGAAAGTTGGCTCAAGACTGCGGGAAGCGGGGTGCTCGGCTCCATGGCATGCGGCGCACCCACGCGTTTGACATGGACCCAGCACTCCACGCTGTTGGAGGCTCGCACGTAGAAGTCTGCATGGCGACCGCCCGCGGTGAGTCGTTCGATATCGATCGCGCATCCAGCTTCCAAGAGCCGACGTGCGAGGACCGCTTCTGCCACGGTGCTGAGGAATCGGTCTTCGCGTCCGCTCGGTTCGTCGAGTGCTTCCACGAGGCGGCG
>JBILYM010000023.1:0-15891 GCA_044377725.1 Phycisphaerales bacterium | reverse complement strand
TGATCCATCATGCTGCACCACGGCGTGGGATCAGGGATGCGTGCTCGTGGCAACGGCCGTCTGTCCGGCGCCTGAGGGCTGCCCAGCAGAGGGTGATTGCTTTGCCTCGCATGAGAACCCAGGCTGCCGTGATTCATCCTGCTGTAACGGCGTGTGCGCGGCGGATCCATCGTGCTGCCAAGGCGAGTGGGACAGCGCATGCGTCACCACCGCACGCACGCTGTGCAAGGTGCCCGCTGACAGCGGCTGGACCTGCCCATGTCGTGGCAGTTGCTTTGAGACGCATGACAACCCCGGCTGCGAAGATGGCTCATGCTGCTCCATCGTGTGCAACATCAGCCCGTCGTGCTGCGACGCTGACTGGGATAGCGCCTGTGTCTCCATCGCGCGCGAATATTGCTGCGGCGCCGTCGGATGCGGTTCCGGATGCAACAAGCCCTGCCTGATTCCTCACCAAGAGCCCTACTGCAACGATCCGTATTGCTGCGACGCGGTGTGCCGCAACGACCCGTTGTGCTGCAGCGCTTCGTGGGATGCACTGTGCGCCGCTGGTGCCCTGGACCGCTGCGGAAGTGCCTGCGGACTGCAGGATTCCGGCGGTTGCTTCGTCGAGCATGATTTGCCGAGTTGCGACCAAGGTCTGTGCTGCGCGGCGGTGTGCGTGCTTGATCCATCCTGCTGCACCATTGCTTGGGACTTTGAGTGCGTCAATTCGGCTTCTCTGCCAGCCAACGCCGCTGCGTGCGTGCGACCCGTGTGCGGCGACTTCAGCGCCGGGCCATCCTGCGAACCACACCCCGGCGCTGCATCCAGCGATCCCGTGTGCTGCGCCGCTGTATGCGCAGAAGACACCTACTGCTGCGACACGGAATGGGACGCGGATTGCGTTGACATTGCGCGCACCATCACTTCATGCGGATGCACTTACGTGTGCGGCGATGTCTGCGCCGGTGATTGCTGCCGCCCCCATGACAGCGGCGCTTGCGACGATGCGGCGTGCTGCGCATCCGTGTGTGCGCAAGATGCCTATTGCTGCGACACCCAGTGGGACAGCGTTTGCGCAGGTGTTGCCCGCGATACCTGCATCGGCAAGGATGAGGCTTGCCCAGTTCCACCGTGCGGCAGCGATTTACTACAGAGTTGCTGCGTGCCCAGCACGCTGCCAAACTGCTCAGACGAGAGTTGCTGCAACCGCGTGTGCTTGGTCGACTCGTTCTGCTGTGACACGTCCTGGGACGTGACCTGCGTGAATCTTGCAGCTGAAGATCCTTCCTGCGGTTGCGACCAGAACAGTTGCGGCGATGCAAGCGCAGGTAACTGCCTGCAAGTGCACGCCAAACCATTCTGCGATGAACTTGGCTGCTGCCAAATCGTGTGTTCGTATCAGCCTTCGTGCTGCGACACGACCTGGGACGCCAACTGCGTGGCAACCGCGCAGTTCTTCTGCGGCGACCCGGGCTTCACTGGCCTGCTCGATCACTACCGAGGCGGACCACTGAGCAACACCGGTCGTGCGCAACCTCCTGCTGGTTGGGTACCGCCCCGTGAGCGTGGTGCGATGCGTCATCCAAAGCCGCTGCCACCTTCGATTCCGATGCCCAAGCGTCCAGCAGTGGAGGCGCAACCTCTCCCACGTTCTGACGGCAAGCAGGGACAGTCCGCCCCAGGAAAGCAGTCTGACGCCGCAGTGCAGCCGATGAAAGAGATGCAAACCGGCAAGTTCGGAGCAAATGCCGGCAAGTCTGGCACTGGGAAGTAATGCTCGGAACATGAGTGTGCGTACGCGAACACCGGCCGTTTCTCCGGCAGTGTGTTCGGCAGTCATCGCTACCGAAAGTCCCGCGACTGCTGTGCGATGTGATCGCCCATTGCCATCTGGCTCAATTCTTCTGACAGATCGGTGATACGACGCACTATCAGGTGCGTGACCCCGGAACGATGCTCAACTGTGCCTTCCGCCAAGAGCGTGGTTGCATGACGCACGATGCTTCGAACGCGCTCGTACACCCGGGGCCGAATGATGAGATTGGCAATGCCCGTCTCGTCTTCAATCGTCATGAACATGATTCCAGATGCCGTAGACGGACGTTGCCGGCACAGAACTAATCCAGCGACGGCGGCGGTGGCCCGCTCGGATGCTGCGCCGATGGCGCGGAGTTGCGCGCATTCGATTCCTCCGCGACGTGCGATTGACTCGCGCAGGAAGCGAATCGGGTGGTCGTGCAATGAAAGTCCGGTGCTGGAGTAGTCCGCAGCAACGGATCGAAGCGCTGGCACTGGCGGCAATGGCTGCGGCAGCATGTCAAAGAGTGTGGCGCCCCGCTGCGCGGCATCGTCAAGAACGGGGGTGTCGCCACCGCGCAAGGCACGCACCTGCCAGAGCGCTTGCTGGCGGGAAATACCCATGCCGGCGAACGCGTCCGCCGCCGCAAGGCGCCGCAGCGCGTGCAGACTGCAGCCCGATGAGCGCCACAGGGATTCCACCGATGCAAATGTTGGATGGGATCGCAGCGTGTGGTGGGTTTTTTTGGAGTGTGCGCCCGACGCCGCGTATTCCTGGCGCAAGTTGCGTGCCACGGATGCCACCGCGTGGCCGTCTTCGTCGCGTAAGCCGGACACCATGCGCAGGCCAAGGCGAAGCGCGGGGTGAGGCGCGGGTGTAAGCGCGGAGGGAAGCGTGGAGTGCAAGTGCACATCGGGCTGATGGCCGGGGGCGCAATTCTCGCTCGACACAGCGCCGCCCTCCAGCGTGCAGTCCCAATCGCTTGCCAATACATCCACCGGGAGAACATCAACCCCGTGCTCGCGCGCATCACGCACCAACTGCGCGGGCGCGTAGAAACCCATCGGCTGACTATTGAGAAGCGCGGCAGTGAATGCAGCTGGGTGATGACACTTGAGCCATGCAGACACATAGACCAAGAGCGCAAAGCTCGCTGCGTGACTCTCCGGAAATCCGTAACCAGAGAAACCCTGAATCTGCCCGAACACCTGCGCAGCAAACTGTTCGGAATACCCACGGGCGCGCATGCCGGACTCCAACTGATCCTTGAATGCAGCAATCTGATTTCCAGAACGCTTCCATGAAGCAATGGCGCGGCGCAGTTTGTCCGCCTCGCCGGGCGTAAAGCCTGCCGCCACTACGGCAAGCAACATCGCCTGCTCCTGAAACAGTGGCACCCCAAGCGTCTTTCCAAGTACAGCGCGAATGGATTCGTTTGGATAGTGCGTGACATCAGTGCCGTCGCGCCGACGCAGGTATGGGTGCACCATATTGCCTTGAATAGGCCCAGGGCGCACAATGGCCACTTCAATCACCAGGTCATAGAAGCAGCGCGGCTTGAGGCGCGGCAACATACTCATTTGCGCGCGGCTTTCGATCTGAAAGACTCCCACCGTGTCGGCGCGACACGCCATCTCATACGTTGCTGGGTCTTCGGCAGGAACAGTGCAGTACGTCAGTGCTCCAGCGCCGGATGGATCGCACGGCCAGCCCGGAATCGGAGAGCTGTTTCCAAGATCAATCGCTTTGCGAATAGCGGTGAGCATCCCCAACGCCAATACGTCCATCTTCAGCATGCCCATGGCATCAATGTCATCTTTATCCCACTCAACGATGGTGCGCGCATCCATGCGCGCGTTACGCACGGGTACAAGTTCGCAGAGCGGACCATCGGTGATGATGAAGCCACCAACATGTTGCGAAAGATGACGAGGGAACCCTTCTATTGCTGCAGCGATCCGCACCGCTTCCGGCGATTCCGGCGTAACGCCAAGCGCTTTCGCTACCTCACGGAGCGAACTACGGTCGCGAAAGCAAATCACTTCTGCGCACAACGCGGCGCGGGCTCTTCCCCAGGTTTGATAGATGAATTGAATAACTTCTTCGCGTCGTTCGTGTTCAAAGTCGACATCAATATCGGGCGGCTCGTCTCTTTCTCGGCTGATGAAGCGCTCAAAGAGCATGTCGCTGCGAGAGGGATCAACAGCAGTAATTCCAAGGCAGAAACAGACGGCGCTGTTCGCGGCCGCGCCTCGACCTTGGCAAAGAATGCCTCGTGAGCGTGCAAAGCTGACAATGGCGTGCACGGTCAGGAAATAGCACGCATAGCCGAGTTCAGCAATGATGGAGAACTCATGCTCAAGCTGCGAGCGCACCTTTGCAGGGATACTCGGAAAGTGCAACGCCACGCCATCCGCCACCAGTTGCCGCAAGTGCGTCATTGGCTCGACGCCGGGTGGTGCAACTTCGCGCGGGTATCGATAGCGAAGCATTGACATGGAGAATCCCGAGCACCGCTTTGCCACTGCAGCGCTGCGTGCGATTGCTGCGTTGCACACTTCGGGCGGAACATCAGCAAGTACCGCTCGCATGCCACCCGCGTCCACCAGGTGTCGCGCATCGTCAGGAAAGAGGCGCGCGCCCTGGTGCGCACACCCATGAGCTCGATCAACTGCACGGGTTCGTTCAAATGAACGTAGCTCTTGCACCGTGTGTCCGGCGCGGATGGCGGTCACAATGTCCTGTATTTCTTGCCTATCACGGACATGGCAGTATGGATCGTTGCTTGCTACAAGCGGTACGCACACTTCAGCGGAAATCCACTCTAACTGCAGCAACCGAAGTGCGGCATCAGTTCCTGAGCGACGCACGAATCCAAGTGAAAGTCGATCATCATCAAAGACGGTACGAAGCCAGCGAAGTGATTCAAGAAACCGTGGCTGCATTGCGCCGTATTCATCGGGCGGCATCACGATGGCTTGAACACCCGGAATGGCAAATGGCGCAAGCGGCCGATCTGTCCCTGGCTTGCGCCCGGATCCATGGCCCGATCCATCACCAGGCTCACCGCTTCCGAGTGACTGCACGCTGGCATCCATAAGGTCATGGAGCCACAGATGACACTCGGATGAATTGCGCGCCGCGGTACGCGATTCAATACCAGCTGCAACGGCTGCGACATTCTCGTCCATGTCAAGTGTCCAACCGGCCCGGCGCTTACCAAGGGTGAGCAACCGGCACAGGCGTGCGTAGCCATCTGCTGAATCAGCAAGCAATACCACCTCAAGGTGTGTTGGCTCATCATCAGCACCAAGCAGAAAGTTGCAGCGCGTTCCAACCACCAACTGCATGCCATGCTGCTTCGCGGCAACATGCGCGCGCACTACCCCGGCCATGGTGTGACGATCGGCGATCGCCACTGCGCCAAGCCGAAGTTGCGCCGCACGGGCAATGACCTCTTCAGGATGACTGGCCCCTTCAAGGAAGGAGAAGTTGCTGAGGGCTGCCAGTTCACAGAATGATTGATTTTCAAGCACAGAATCGACGCCTTGATTATTTGTACGGTGTTTGTTAGTATAGTCAATCAGAGGCTGAAATTCCAATGAGTCACCGCGAATACGCTGACGTATCCACCTGTACGTTGGCATCTTGCGGATCATTCTCATGCACATGGCACACATCACCCTTCTCGCTTCCGCCCTGCTCTGCAACGCGTTCGTGCATGGGGGCATCAGTCCCAGTGCGACGCGAGCGGTGACTGATCAAGGGACGCCGAGCGCACCCGGTGCTGCACCTGCTGCGGCACCAGCCACCGCGCCGCCGACGGCACCCGCAACGCTGATGCCGCAATCGCCACTGCTCAATTCCCCGGAAGCTGTATCGACTGCTGCCAATGCGACGCCAGAGCGCACCTTGCCGGTGGATCCGGTGCTACTGCAATCGGGCAAAGTGGTTGCCGGGGAACGATCAATCTTTGTGACGTATGAAGGGAATACCTACATCTTTGCCAATACCGGTACGCGCGATCAGTTCAATCGCGAACCAGCCCGCTTTGCTGCGCAACAAGGCGGAGCATGCGGACGGATGGGGCCGCTCGGCGGACTCGGTGACGCGCGCCGATATGCGTTGCAAGAAGGGTTGCTGTACTTCTTTGCATCGGACGAATGCATGAAGTTGTTTCGTACGCAACCGCGTCGCTATATGGAGCCCGCTGATCAAATACCAGCAGGTACGCCCGAGCAGCAAACCGCTGGACTTGCGGCGCTGGATCGATGGATTGCCTGGGCAGGCGGAAAAGACGCTGTAAAGGCTGCAAAGGTGTTCACACAGGTGTCGACCCGGCGCGTCCTGCAGGGCGCTGATTCATGGGACATCACTGAGACGCTGGAGTTTGCTGGGCCGTACACCATGCGCCGCGTTGATGTGTGGCAGAAGGTGGGCGGAACGCCAAAGGACAACTATCAATATGAAACGCTGGTGACTCCGGACACCGCGGTGATTACTTCGAGCAATGGCCGCACCACGCCGCTGGTCGATTCACGGCGCACGGCCTTTGAGCGACTGATGAATCGCCAGCCGTATGCCATTATGCGCGCGCGCTATCGGCCCGAGGCGGGACTGCTTGCGCTCAAGACCGGCGAAGGAACGCTCGGCGATGCACGTTGCGATTACATCGTGACATGGTTTGAAGGAAACGCCACTTACTTGGCGATTGACAAAGAGACTGGTCGACTGGTGCAGATCAGTCATCCCGGTCGTGTTGGTGATGCAAGCGTTGCATCGCTGACCATGGATGCCGCGGCTTATGCCAGTCCGGAAGCGCTGCGGCTACCTACGCAATGGGTGGTCTCAAGCAACGCCGAGAAGGACGGAATCAAAGGACCAGTGGCTTCAATCAAGATTGGGGCACCAGCGGCACCGTAATGGACGCCAACTGAATACTGGTTGCGGGATTACCCGCGTGGAGTTGATGTTGACCCAGTTGGCGCCGTTGTGGTTGGGGCCGCTGCAGCTGGTGCCGTTGTTGTTGGCTCCGTTGTAGATGGTGCCGTTGTCGTTGGCGCCGTTGTGGTTGGCGCTGCTCCAGCCGGTGTTGCCACGCCCGCGGATGAGGCGTTGGCGCGCCAGAATCGTGCCGTGTACTGCCATGATTCGCGTTGGCCAGGAAGGGGGGCATAGGTGCCAAAGTTGCCGCGGCCTTCGGCGCGGCGCTGATAAACCGGGTCCAATTCCGTCGACTGAATCTTGCCGGCATTCACACAACTCCACTTCACCATTCCAGCCCCCACCTCGCGGGCCGCTTCGATCGCTTCGGTATCGCCCGCCTTTGGAACGGACGCAAGGAAGGTGCTGGAGCCGATCTCGGTGGCGGTTCCTTCGGCTGGCGCATCCTGCACTACTTGAGCTTCAAGAACCGGCGTCATTCGATCGCCGCGGTAATTCATGATAAAGGGATTCATCGTGCACCCTGCCAGAAATGCGCTCACAAGGGTGAACGAAAGAACGCGGCAGCATGCCAGCGCGCGCGCCGATGTCAATGTGCAGGTGAGATTCATGCGAAGCATTCTACGCATGCGCGCGCTGTACGACATCGTTCCCAAGGCGTGCGCGTAATTGATCAACAAATTCACCGATAGCGCGCTCCGTGGCTGCATGATGATCGTTGTTGGAATGAACGTCGGTACTGCGATCTCCCCCGCCGCTCCCGCGAGCAATGTTCGAATCATGTGTTCCGGAGGCTGCCATGCCAATCGCGCCACCAAGGAATGGGGTTCCACTCTGGCAGCGGCCCATACGTGCGGCCGTCAGCAGTATTCGCTCAATACCTTCGCCGCGTTCATGTTCACCCAGATGCATGCGCTGTATGCGCGGACGCAGAATGGACCACAGGTGTCGCGCGTCACGGGTGGGTGCGCCAAAGTGGATGGTGCCAATGACCGGAGCCAAGCGTGCCCGTTCAATGCGTACCTCCAACGTTCGTACGCCACGACTGTGCGCGCAGCCGATGCGGGGCGCGCGCACGGATCCGTCTTCGTTTCTACGTGCATTGCCTGCAGCCGCCAGCGCAGCACAGAGTAATTCCACCGCTTGCATGCATGCCAGATCCACTGCTTCCTGTTGCGCGCATGGCGATGCAAAAATAAATTCGCCAAGCACCGGATCCGGCGGCGCCACCGCGCGAAATGGCCACGCGCGCACGCCCGCAGCCATGTCAAGCCGTTCGCCAAGCTCCGGTCCATAGCGATCCGCAAGCGCCGAGCGCGCAATAGCACGCGCCTCCCCAATGCGCGTGAGATTCACCTCCCGCAGCGCGGTGCAGATGGAATCAGAGAGCCGCAAGCATGCAAACGGCAGTTCATCAAGCGCGGCCCGGCACCCCAGCGCTACGCCCATGGCTTGCACGACTGCCTGACCGCTCGATGGTGCGCTGCCAATCGCGTGAACAATTCCACGACGCGTGAGCCCGCGGGCCAAGCGCGTCACGACGCGATGCGCTCCACCATTCACACGGAGGCATCCGCTGACATCAAGCAAGATGAGGGGCGGAAGCGCAGGCGATAGCCCGTGCGACGGAAGCGATGACGGTAATCCATGTGGCGGTAGCGAAGGCGGAATAGTAATCACCGTGCGCGGCCGCCGTGATGACGTTGACGCCCGCTTGGCGGCACGTTCGATGTCTTCTACATGAACACGCGGCGTGAATCGCATGCACCAGAGTGCCATGCGATTCAGCGCTGCTGGCGATCGCGTCCATTCGGGAAGCACAATGGCGATGAACCATGGAATAACAGTGGGCGGCATCGATGCATCTCACCTATAGATTCACGCAGCGCCTCGTCCGTCACTGCCACGCGCCCAACGTGTACCTCGGCTGGTGACTCGGTCATGCGAACGAGAGCGAGCGATGGCACCAGCGGTTGGCTCGGTGCTCTCTGTATGTTCCAATGCACGCAACTCCTGAGCACTCCGCAGGGCGTGATCGGCAATCAATCGCTCGCCACGCATGGCGCGTCTTCGAGCAACAGCTGCCTCGCGCACGGGCGGGTCGACCGCCCCCTGCCACTGCCAGGATTGCGTCCCCTGTGCGCTGCATTCACTGGAAATATGCATTAATGCACCCTTGGCACGCTCGAGCGTCACGTGCCAGGTTGGCTCGGGCGGAATACGTGCCAGCAGCGTATCGAGGGCGCGCTGCTCCCCTCCATTGCGCGGTTCCGCACGTGAGGCGCAGGCGGTATCCGCGCTGAAGCGAGCTGCCAATTGAGCGTCTGCCGCACCGGGCTTGTCCATCATCCGTAACCACGGAATGCGTTCGGTGATAGTGCGTGCAGTTCGCTCCGCGCGCTCCACCATCCATCGCGTTGCGCATGCCGTCAGCACACCGCGGCGCGCACCACGGCGATGTTCTGCCCCGCGCATCGAAAGGAGACACGTGTCGGACGCTGCAAGTTGCAATCGACGCGTTGCGGCAAGATCAAATCCACGTCCATCGGCAATCACGGCGCATACACCCGGGCAGCGCACCGCCTGTTCGATCGCCCAGAGTCGCGCGCCGGGATCGTGCGCTGGTACATCAACCAAGAGCGAACGATCGTGCAGTCGTGCATCTGGCCACATGCGTGGGACCGGCTGACCAAACATTCCCGCGATGGGCGCGCGCAGTCCGCGCACCAGCGCATCTGCTGACGGCCACGCCTCACGCCCCACCCACACCACATGTCGATGCGCACCCACGCGATGTCGATCGTCATGCAAGAGCGCGTTCCATGCCAACTGCACCAGCACCGCACGAACCTCGGGCAGCGCGCCCCACCACTCATGCAGCCCCGCGGGCGCAATGCCGCCCCCAAGCGCGGCATCGATCGCCGTCCACCCGGTAGCGATATGAATGGGACGATCGGTCACCGCTTGCCCACGACCTTCCAATGCACCAATACGCTCCGCCAACGCCGCACGTACGGCGCGGCGTTGCTCGGTGCCTTCGGATGGAAGTGAATAGCCCATGGGATTCTTTGTACGGTGTTTGTTAGGATACTATCGGCGCGACACCATGTCCAACAACAGGTGTTCACAAAGGCGAAAAAGAATCCTTCCCCGCGCCGCACGCGCACGAATTAGCCTGAGCTGCACAGGTCACCCCTCATGCATCACACCACTCGACTCGTCATCCTCGCTGCGCTCCTCATGACTTGCACGGCGATCGCGGCGCCACGGCTGCAATCCGCGCGCCCCGGCCCTGCAACGCAACCGGCCGCAACACCGGGTCCGAAGACTGCCGCCAAAGCAGCCGACAAAGTGGTGAACAAGAGTACGCCGACGCCTGCACCGACGCCGGCGCCGACACCTGCACCGACGCCAGCACCAACGGCTGCACCAGCGCCGACATCAGTGCCGACACCAACGCCGACACCAGCGCCGACACCAGCGCCGACACCAGCGCCGACACCAGCGCCGACACCAGCGCCGACATCAGCGCCGACATCGACACCTGCACCAACGCCTACGCCAACACCTACACCTACACCGACACCCGAGCCAACACCCACCCCAGAGCCAACGCCAGCGCTCGAGCCCGAGTCAACGCAAACACCAACGCCCGCACCTGCCGCTCCATCCGCCACCATTCCTGAAGCGGCGCCAACCGATACCCCCACACCGGATGAATCGGCCCCGCCGACCGCCGCGCCGACCGACGCACCGGCCACGCCAACTGTCCCAGCCGCATCCGCCGCATCCGCCGCCCCCCCTACATCTGCGGCCCCTACTGCCCCCGCCGCCCCCGCCCCCGATCACGACAACGGCGAAACCCTCTGGCCGCAGACCGCCACCGTGGACGCCACCACCTACACGCTCTATACGCCACAATTTGAATCAATCTCCGGAACGCGCGCCACCGCTCGCGCCGCGTTCAGCGTGGAAATCACTGGAATGCCTGCGATCTACGGCGCAATGTTCTTCACCGCCGACCTGGACAACGATCTCGCCGCTGGTCTGATCGAAGTCTCCAACATGTTGGTGCAACACTCGCAACTCTCCAACAATTCCGATGCATCTGCTGCTGCCGCCGAGTTGCAGAAAATGCTCTTTGGCGTGACCTTCACGGTGAACCGTGCAACCGTCATGCAGAACATGCAAGTGGCCAAGGACCAAACTTCAACGCGCGCATCACTCAGCAACGCGCCGCCAAAGATTCGCGTCATCGGTCACTCCGCTGTACTCCTACTGCTTGATGGCAAGCCCGCGTTGCGCGAACTCGGCGATAGCGGCATCGGCCTTGCACAGAACACCCCTTCACTTCTGGTGTTCGACAAAGCAACGCGCACGTGGTTCACGCGGATCGGTACCGACACTTGGTTGCACTCTTCGCGCTACACCGGACCGTACATTGAGGGCAAGACGCCTTCTGCATCCGCACTGAAGACCATCGCTGCCGCACTGCCAGAGCGCCACCCCGCGGCCGTGCCGACTACGCCGCCTCCCGCTGGCAAGACACCAGAAGTGATCGTCAGCACTTCACCCATGTGCCTGGTGAGTATCAATGGGCAACCGAACCTCACCCAAGTAGCCGACGGACTATTTGCCGTTGCCAACGCCAATTGCGATCTCTTCACTACCAGCGCGGATAACGCGTGGTGGCTCTTGGCATCCGGCCGCTGGTTCACATCCACCGACCTCATGAATGGACCATGGACGTACAGCAAGTCTGCGTCCATTCCAACGTCGTTCGCACAGATTGATCCGCATGGAACATGGGGCAACGTGCTTGCTTCCGTGCCCAACACGCCGCAAGCCACGGAGGCCGTCTATCAACAGACCATCCCGCATGTGGCAACGCTCGATCGCGCACTTGCCAAGGCGAAGCTTTCCACCATCGGTGGCCCCGCACGCTTCAAACCAATTGCCGGCACCAGCATGCAGTACGCCGCAAACGCAAGCTCGCCGCTCATTTATTGCAAGGAGATGTATTACCTGTGCGATACCGCCGCGTGGTTTGTTGCCAACGCACCGAACGGACCGTGGACGCTCTGCGATGCAGTTCCTGAAGAGATCTACACCATTCCGCCAAGTTGCCCGATCTATGCAGCCACCTACGTGCAGGTCTACAACTCCGACGCTGACAGCGTGACATTCGGATTCACCGCTGGCTACATGAATAGCTATGAGAATGACGGCACAGTGGCGTACGGCACCGGCTACACCTATCCCGGTTCAATTGGCGCGCAGGACTTGGTGCTTGGCAACAACTCCGACATCACCGACGACGACACCTGGGACACGTACGGCGGCTATCCAAACACGTACGGCTACTGGCCAAGTTACGGCGCTGACTACGGCGGTTGGGGCTTCTACGGCTATCCCGGCTGGGGCGACTACGGTCTGTACCCCGGCGCCTATTGGAGCGGCGATGGTTGGTGGGGCGGCGGTCGCGGCTTCGGCGTTGGCTTTGCGCTGGGCATGGGCTTCGGCGATGCGTGGCGTTGGGGCTATCACCCATGGGGCTGGCGCGATGGCAGCGGTTGGTGGAACAACCACTGGGGCGGCGCGTATCGACGCGGCTGGGACAGCGCCGCGCGCAGTTACAACCGCGCCGGTGCCGCAGGTGACATCAGTCGCTACGGGCAGATTGGCGCGTACCGAAAGACGACCGCCGGAGCGAACCGTGCCGAAGCGAACGCCACACGCGATGATGCTGCATGGCATCACGGAGCGAACGGCAACGACAACGTCATGGCCAATCGCACCGGTCAGGTGACGCAACGTCGCGGCGATCAGATGTACACGCGCGCCGACGGTGCGTGGCAGAAGTCTGCTGGAGACGGAAACCGCTCGGATGACAGCCGAGCGGGCGTAACAAACGGTGCCAGCGGAGCACGCCAAAATCAATCAGCTGCACGAACCCCCGATGGATCGTGGCGAGACGGCGCCGCTCGCGCGGGCCAACGCAATGGAAGCGGCAACTTCCAAGAGCGCGATGATTCACCAATGGCATCATCACAAGCTCGCAACACCAACTCGGACGGGTTCCGCCCCGACCCCAACCACAACTTTGATGGCAGCCCACGCGGTGCGTTCGCGCGTGGTGAAACGAACTACGCCACCCGTGGTAACGGCGGCAACAATGACAGCGGCGCTCAACAAGGAAACGGCGCCTCCGCGGGCGGACCCTATCAACGCGGCGGCAATTTCAACGGCGGCGGTTGGGGTATCAGCGATCAAGGCGGCACCTACGCACAACGTTGGGGCAACGACTACGACCGCGGTTTACCCGGCTTCAACCAAGACACCGGTTGGTATGACCGCACCGTCTCGCGTCCGGTCAATCCGTACGGCTACGGATACGGAGGATGGTCGAACGGCTACCGCGGCTATGGACAGCTCAGCGGCTGGGGCGGCATGAACGGATACGGCGGCATGAACGGCTACGGCGGTATGAATCGCGGCGGCATGGGTGGCCGCGGCGGCGGTGGCGGCGGTGGCGGCCATGGGCGGTGATAGCGCGCAGCAAGCGCCGCGTTCGCCGCATTCATCCCGGCTGCGCTTCGTTACGGCCGCAGTAAATCATCCGTCACATCATTCACGCCGGTGCAACCGGCGAGCGCAAGCGTGACGTCCAGTTCCTGTGCAAGAATGGCAAGTACGCGGGAGACGCCCTCTTCGCCACCAGACGCAAGCCCCCAAAGAATCGGTCGCCCCACGCACACTGCCTGCGCACCCAGTGCCAGCGCGCGCAAGATGTCGGTGCCGCGACGGACGCCGCCATCAACCAACACCGGAACGCGCCCGGCAACTGCATCAACACAGTGCGGCAGCGCTTCCACAGTCGCAGGCGCGCCGTCCAGTTGACGGCCGCCGTGGTTCGAAACCAAGATCGCCTTCGCGCCAAGGTCAACGCCGCGCGCTGCATCCTCGGCGCGACAAATTCCCTTGAGAACAACGGGAAGCGGAGTGGAATCACGCAGCCACTCAAAGTCGTTCCACGTGAGGCTCGCATCAATCGTCCACGCCAGCGCCTCTTGTATGCCGCTCCCGGTATGGCCAGTCGGACCACCCGGGCGTTCCAGATGAACGATGCTCAGGCCGTCCGGTACACGGAAGTGATTACGAATGTCACGCTCGCGGATACCCCAGACCGGGGTGTCCACCGTGAGCACCAATGCATCGCAACCAGCAGCGTGTGCGCGTTGCGCGAGTTCGCGCACCGCCCCGCGATCACGACCGATGTACATCTGCATCCATGTGCGCGCGGAGGGGTCAATCTCCGTCGCCGCGGCGCGGACGTCCTCAATGGTGGTAGTGGAAAGGCTTGAAAGGATCATCGGCACGTCAGCGCGCGCAGCGGCGCGGGCAGTGGCCAACTCACCATCCGGATGCGCCATCCGGTGCAGCGCGGTCGGCGCGATGCAGACGGGCATGGACGCCTCGCCGCCAAGAATGGTGGCGCTGTTTGAGCGCGCAGAGACATCGCGCATCACACGGTACCAAATCCGCAGACGCTCCCACGCGGCACGATTCTCATGCAAGGTTGTTTCTGCCCACGCGCCACTGCGGAAATAGTCGCGCGGCAAGACGCGTAGCACCTCAAACGCATGGCGTTCAAAGTCATCAAGGCTGACGAAATCTGAAAATACAGCTGTCATGCGCCATTGATGGTACGCCTTCCTCCATCGCTCGGCTCTACCCTATCGCTATGCGAATCGTCTTCTTGCGTGCGATCTGTACAGCCAGCCTCATGGCCATGCCATTGGGATGCGATCACCCGCCATCACCCGCGCAAACGGGCTACGAACAGTGCGAGGCCAGCGCAGACGGTATCGGCCGAAGCTATTACGGACGAGAAATCGCTGCGTTCATGAGCCATCAAGGAATCTATTGGCTCGAACGCGGAACCCGCGAATCAGAAGAGCGAACGGACCTCCTCATGGACGCGCTGGATCTGAAGCCAGGCATGACAGTTGCCGATATTGGCGCGGGAAGTGGCTACTTCACCGTTCCCATGGCCAAGCGTGTGGCGCCGGGAATCGTGTACGGCACTGACATCCAACCGGAAATGCTGGAATTTCTTGAAGCGCGCGCACGCACGGAGAAACTCACCAACATCAAGGGAATTTTAGGGGACACCGATGATGCCATGCTGCCGGTCGCAAGCGTCGACTTGGTGCTATTAGTTGATGCGTACCACGAGTTTGATCAGCCACTGGAAATGATGACTTCCATTGCGCGTGCTCTCAAACCGGGCGGTCGCGTTGCATTGGTTGAGTACCGCGGTGAAGATCCAGAGGTTCCTATCAAGCCGCTGCACAAGATGACCGAAGCGCAAGCGCGCCGCGAAATGTCAGCTGCTGGCCTCACGTGGATCCGAACGGATGCACGACTTCCACTGCAGCACCTGATGTGGTTCGGGAAACTTCCCTGATGAACGCGTTGCGTTTATGCAAGCAGCGCGTTGACGACGTTTCCCTTGACATCCGTCAGGCGGTAATCGCGGCCCTGCGATCGGTATGTCAGGCGCTTGTGATCAAAGCCCAAGAGGTGCAGCATCGTGGCATGCAAATCATGCACATCCACCGGATTCTCAACGATGTTGTACGAGTAATCGTCCGTCTTGCCGTAGGTGATTCCCGGCTGCACGCCGCCGCCCGCCATCCAAATGGTGAAGGCGCGCGGGTGATGATCGCGCCCGTAATTCTCCTTGGTGAGCTGCCCTTGGCTGTACACCGTGCGACCAAATTCACCTGCCCACAAGACCAGCGTGTCCTCCAGCATGCCGCGCTGCTTCAGGTCGGTCACCAACGCGGCCTGCGCACGGTCCACCGCGTTGCACTGCTGCCGTAATTCACCCGGAAGATTATTGTGCTGATCCCATCCACGCATGTACAGCTGGATGAATCGAACATCACGTTCAGCAAGCCGGCGCGCCATGAGGCAGTTTGCTGCAAAGCTTCCGGGCTTACGCACATCCGGCCCATACATCTCAAGCGTCGCTTCGCTCTCGTCACTGAAATCCGTGAGCTCCGGAACCGACATCTGCATGCGGTACGCCATCTCATGTTGCGCAATGCGAGTGCGCGTCTCGGTATCAAGTGAATCTTCAAACTCCTCAGTGTTCA
>JBILYM010000157.1:0-5330 GCA_044377725.1 Phycisphaerales bacterium | reverse complement strand
GTACGTGGATGCATGCATCCAGTTTCAGCGGTCCATTCACCAGCGGTACGGCGCCCGCTGATTCGGTGGCAAGCGCCATCAATGCAGCATTGCCGCGGAGCACAGGCGCCGCGCAGTCGAGCGGGTCAAGTGCGGACACGCCTGGAAACTCAGCGCCCGCAGCGGGGCCTTCCAGTCAACTTCCTGAAATCGTGGTCAGTACCAGTCCGCTCTGCATGGTGTCGATCAACGGTGCCCCCAGTTTGGCGCAGGTCGCCGATGGTCTCTTCGCGATATCAAATGCAAACTGCGATCTCTTCACTGCAACGGCATCGAACACTTGGTATTTGCTTGCCTCGGGCCGTTGGTTCACGAGCGGTGATTTGATGAACGGTCCGTGGAGCTATGTCAAACCATCCGCGCTTCCATCGTCGTTCGCGGCGATCGATCCGAAGGGAACGTGGGGCAATGTGCTGGCGGCAGTACCAGGAACATCCGCTGCAAATGACGCGATCTACCAGCAGTCGGTTCCTCACGTTGCCACCTTGGATCGATCGAAGGCAAAGGCATCGCTCTCCACGATCGGTGGTGCGGCGCGTTTCGTGGCGATTGATGGAACGAGTTTGAGTTGGGCCAGCAACGCAAGTTCGCCACTGATTCTCTGTGAAGGCTCGTACTACCTCTGTCAAGATGCAGCGTGGTTCACTTCCGACGCTGCCACCGGACCGTGGGTGTTGTGCGATGCAGTGCCGCAGTTGATATACGTGATGCCGCCGAGTTCGCCGGTCTACGGAGTGACCTTCGTGCGCGTCATGGGTTCAACTGCCGACACGGTGACCTTTGGATTTACGGCTGGCTATATGAATAGCTATGTGAATAACGGAATCGTTTCGTATGGAACGGGTTTCACAACCGCAGGAATGACGGCGCCGGGCGTTGCGGGGAATGATTACTTGGGTTACCCAGGCACCTATGGATCGTGGCCAAATTTCGGTTACGCCGGCTGGATGTATGAGACTTCGCCTGGTTGGGGCGAGTACGGATTGCAATGCGCCCCGACTTGGGCATGCAACGGTTGGTGGGGACCAGGACGCTCCTTCGGACTTGGCTATGCATTGGGCATGGGCTACGGCGGATCGTGGCATTGGGGCTATCACCCTTGGGGTTGGCGCGGCACCAATGGCTGGTGGATGAATCATTGGAGCGGCGCATATCGCCGCGTGTGGAGCGATGCGTCGCGCAGTTACAACCGCGCGGCGGCAGCGGGGGACATCAATCAGTTTTCGAAGGCGGCATCGTCGCGCACGGGGGTCGGCGCGGGGACAGGTGCGGGCGCAGCAGTGGCGAACAGTGCGGCGACCACATCTGCGAACACCGCAAATGCGGCGCAGTGGCGACACGCGGGCGGCGTCAATGATGACGTGTCCGCGACTCGTGATGGCCAGGTGATGCAGCAGCGCGGGACGCAGAGTTTCGCGCGCGCTGACGGTGGGTGGAGTAGGGCTTCGGGGGACGGTTCCGCGAACGCTGTCGCTGGAGGTTCAAACAACGCCGGCAACGCGGGCGCGATGGCGAACAACAATCGTGCTGCAGGTCAATTCCAAGAACGCGACGGGTCAACTGCAGCAACGTCCAACGCGCGATCAACAACGATGGATGACTTCCGCCCGGATCCAAACCATAATTTCGACGGCAGCCCGCGTGGAGCGTTCGCGCGCGGTGAAACGAATTACGCTGATCGAAACGAAGGATTACAGCCTGGAAACGCTGGTCGGAATTCATCGCAATACGCGCGCGGTGGAACGTGGAACGGCGGCGGTTGGGATCAGCGCAACGGATCTGCCAACGGAGATTCCACATGGTCCAACGGTCAGCGTGGCTACGGTGAACTGAGCGGATACACCGGCGCTCGTGGCATCGTTCGCTCCGATGAAGACTCGGGAAACGGTGGCTACTCAAATCCATCGGGATACCAGCGCTATGAGGATCGCGATGGTTACGCCAAGTACGAGCACGGCGGTGGACCGGTCAGCGGGTACACCGGCGGCGGACAGACGCGCAACTACAGCATGTTCGGCTACGGCATGGTCGGCGGTCAGAATCCGCACTACACATGGATGGGCATGTGGCCAGGCAACGGATACTACGGGGGCTACTACGGTGGTGGATATGGCGGTTACGGCGGCTACGGTCGTGGCGGTGGAGGCATGCGCATGGGCGTCGGGCGCGGTGGTGGCGGGCGGCGATGACCGGCTCTATGCAGAAATCACCGATGCTTCCGGTCCTATTCCATTGTTGCGCGCGCTCCCTGCGCTCATGAATGCCGTACCCTGCTGAAGCTCCTGATCGACGGTTACAACCTGTAACCGCTGTGATGGCGCAACACAGAGCACCAAGGTGCTCGCTCCGGGGGATACATCATGACATCGATTGCAATTCGGACGATTCAACGAACCGTCTGTGCGTACCGCTTTGGTGGGACGATGGTGGCATTGGTGTTGTTCAGTGGATTGCTTATGCCATTCGCCGTGGCGCAGTCAGAGCGTCCAGTGAACGCGCCCGCTGCAGTCACCACGGTGGCGGATGCAGTTGCCGCGCAAAAAGCTGCTGATGATGAACAATTGGAACTGGTGGTAGCGCGGTTTCTCACAGCCGGATACTCCACTCCAGAATCGTTGAAGCTTGCACGGATTGCCTTGGCGATGCCGGATCCAAGCAATGAAACCAGTGGGTGCCTGTACTACGAAGTCGAGGCGTTCTGGTGCGACGGTATCACCACCCGGAGTGAAACGTACAACGTTGGGAAGATGTGCATTGAAGCCGCCTTGCCAACCTGCATTCTTCCGGTCTGTGCGGCAGGGCAGAAGGCCTTCTTCAAGGTGACTTCTTCGGGAACGTGCAAGCCCGCATCCACATGCATGTACCTATCGGTCAGTGCCTTGCAGCTTTCGCACGACTCGTGGATCTGTGACTCGCTCCAAGATTGCAACTGCTGGCCAACGCTGTCCTGCAGTTCGGCTGTATGTGCCCCGTACAACGCCACGCTCAAGTTTCCGAGCGACTGCCCGAAGTGCCCGTAATGGCACCGGGCGCATCGCGTCCTGATGCCGTCGTTCGTTGACCGTGGAATCGCGCCGAAACAGTTGCCCCAAGGAGCCGTACCATTGGCTCCTTCCATGTCCTCCGCCACGCTCCCTCGTCGTACGTTCGCCATCATCTCTCACCCGGATGCCGGCAAGACCACGCTTACGGAGAAACTGCTGCTCTATGGCGGAGCGCTGGAGTTAGCTGGCTCGATCACCGCGCGCAAGAACCAGCGCGCCACTACCAGTGACTGGATGGAACTGGAACGCCAGCGCGGCATCTCCATCTCCAGCACCGTGCTGCAGTTTGATTACGACAACTTTCGCATCAACCTTCTTGATACGCCGGGCCACAATGACTTCAGTGAGGACACCTATCGCGTGCTCACGGCCGTCGATGCCGCGATCATGGTGATTGATGCAGGTAAAGGTATCGAGGCGCAGACGCGCAAACTGTTTGAAGTCTGCCGCCGGCGCGGTGTGCCGATCTTCACGTTCATGAATAAGTGCGACCGCCCCACGCGCGAACCGCTGCAGTTGCTGGATGACTTGGAGAAGGCGCTCGGCATTGCGCCGTTCCCAGTGAACTGGCCGCTTGGCAATGGTCCCGAGTTCCGTGGCGTGTATGACCGTCTTGAGAAGCAGGTTCACCTCTTTGAGCGCGCCGCCAAGAATGCGCAGGCCGCGCCCGTAAAGGTGATGGGGATTGATGACCCGTTCATCGTTCAGAAGATTGATGCGGATGTGTATGCCAAGGCGCGCGAAGAAATTGAGCTGCTTGGCAGCCTTGGTGATTCATTTGATCAAGAGCGCGTGCAGCGTGGCGAAATCACGCCCGTGTACTTCGGAAGCGCTATGAATAACTTCGGTGTGCAGCTGTTGCTCGACGGTTTCTTAGCGCATTCGCAGGGACCCGGTCCGCGACGCTCCGGCGACCGGATGGTGATGCCTGAGGATCCTGCCTTCAGTGGCTTTGTGTTCAAAATTCAGGCGAATATGGATCCGCGCCACCGCGATCGCATTGCATTTGTACGCGTAGTGAGTGGGGGATTCGAGCGCGAAATGACCGTCCTTCATGTGCAGAGCGGTCGCAAGATCAAGCTCAACAACGCGCAGCGTCTCTTCGGGCGTGATCGTGAAACGGTGGACGAAGGGCTTGCCGGCGATGTAGTGGGAATCGTTGGTCATGATTCGCTTGGCATCGGTGACACGCTCACCACGGATCGAAGCATTTGCTACAACGAGATGCCGTCGTTCGTGCCGGAGTGCTTCTCATACATTCACAATCCGAGCGCTGGTAATGCGAAGAAGTACGCGCTTGGTCTGAAGCAGTTGCTGCAAGAAGGCGTGGTGCGGCAATACCACATGCTCAGCGGTCCGGGTGGCATGGTGCGGCGCCCCGTGCTTGCGGCTGTTGGGCCGCTGCAGTTTGAAGTGCTGCAGTATCGAATGGAAAGCGAGTACAGCGCGGAATGCCGGTTGGAGCCGACGCGTTGGAAGCTAGCGCGCTGGTGGAAGAAGGACGGCGCGCCCGCGGACTTCCATCCGGAGGTCTTTGCGGATGCAAGCCTCGCCGAAGATCACGAGGGTCGGCCGATGGTGCTCTTCTCTGATGAGTGGCCGATGCGCTACTTCACCCAAAAGAACCCAGGCGTAGAACTTGGGACCGCGCCGTTTACGGGGCGGTGACGTTCATTCAAAATCTGCTTGCGCTTTCGCCGAACTTCGGGTGGGGAAGCGAGGCCGTGGTACGGTGCCCGGTCGTGGCAAGCCATGGCGGAAGATCCAACCGAGCAGTTAAAATTAGACTCTTTATGATCTTTATTTGAATATTTAAGATCTTATAGTATCTTTATCTCATGAACAGTGAAACCACCTTGCTTCAGTTGGTGTCCCGCCGTGAGTCGATCGGAATGCCGATCGCGATCCTTTCGGCGCGGAGCGGTGTCAAGGAACCAACCGTCAAGCGCATCCTCGGTGGTCGTGCGGCACAGGCATCATTCGCCCACGTCGCCGCCGTCGCGGAAGCGCTCGGCACGCCGATTGGCTTCGCTGCCGTCGACCCAGATCAGTTTCGTCGGGCGCAGGCGCGTGCAAAGGCTGAGCAGATCGCGCGGATGGTGCAAGGCACCAGCGCGCTCGAGGGCCAGGCAGTCGATGGGGTGGACTATCAGCGGTTGATCGAACGAACCACGAATGATCTTCTTCGCGGCTCCAGAAAGCGTCTCTGGTCTGCATGACGATGTTCGGTCCGCTGCTTCCGGGTCA
>JBILYM010000156.1:0-5336 GCA_044377725.1 Phycisphaerales bacterium | reverse complement strand
AACCCGTACTGATGATGCGCTTGGTGTCGATGGCTGTCTGTGCAACGCACGGAGTGGCGAAGGTGGCGGCAACAACAGCGACGGCGAGTGTGGAAATGGCCTTCATGGGGATCATGGGGATCATGTGATTCATGGGGTGCACTGAGATTCGAGGCTGCAGGTGAGTGGGGTCGGTAATAGTTCAAACAATACGCGCCCGCGCGCCGGGAGGATCGTTGACTTCTTAAGATGTGCTGAGAATGCTCATCAGCAAGTGGAATCGGTTCACGGGACGTGACATATCAGTGATAGTTCTTCAGAAACTTCACTCGGGGACAGCCTCAATCAAAAGTTCCCGGACGGTATCGGCTTAGCGTGTCCCCAGGGGCGCCGGCGGTCCGTTCCCGCCAGATACCGATTGCATGGCCGCGCGCGCTTGATCAATCCCCCGATCAAGACGGTCGAACACGGCTTGGTAGCGCACCACGGCGGCGCGGACACGATTGATATCGCCTGCGTCCACTGCCTCGGCGAGAAGCGGAAGCATGGTGGCGGCATAACCGCTGTCTTTGTCACTAGCTGCAAGCATGCTGCGGAACCACGGACGCCCTTCAAGGCCCGCATCATCAAGCCATGCGCGGTCAAGCGAGATGAGCGCACGATCAATCGCTGCACACGCGTCGCGTGCCGATTGTGATCGATTGGCGGCGGCCGTTCCGATCCATGGGTGCGCAGAGGCGAGCGCGGCATCAAGTTGCGCACCCGATTCGGCAGCGCGACCAGCACGTTCGATGAGTTGGTCAATGGACAGCGCGATCTCTGGAGTGGTGGTGCGCTCTTTCAACGCTCGCAGGAATCGTTGACCATCAATGCCGTGCCGGGCCGCACTCAATGGAAGTACCGACGAATCCGCCAAGATGGCTGCTAGCGCGTTGGTGACCCGAGTCACCATCAAGGCCGGCGCGTAATCATCACCAACCACTGATCGATACCAAGCGATGGTGTCATAGTTTGAGTGGTAACTGTTGCCCTCGGAACCACCGCTTCCAAATGCAGCGCTTGCCACACCGATGTGGCAATTGAACGCCACATGGTCTGATCCACCGCCGAGCGTTCCAAACTGTGGTTCGTTACGACCGCCACCAGAGAGGCGATCGTAAACCGTTTCATTGGCAGCGCCGCGCGCTTGCGCAACACGCACGGTTGCGCCAAGCACTGCTTCGCGCAAACTTGGCGAGCACGATGCGCCGAATGTTGGCCCCATGGCTGCCATGTCAAGATTCACGTATGCCACGGCGCCACGCAGCAATCGATCGCGGTGGCCTTCAACCCACTCCGTGCTGCCAATGATGCCAAATTCTTCAGCACCCCACGCAGCAAACACCACGGTACGCGCTGGACGTTCGCCAGCGCGCAGTGACTCCGCGAAGCTGCGGGCGCATTCCATCAACACGATCGTTCCCGCCAATGGATCCGCGGCACCAAAGCACCAGGCGTCGTGATGGCATCCGATGATGATCAATTGTTCCGGGTGCACTGCACCTGGAATCATGCCAATGACGTTGGCGGAGCGACGAATCTTTCGATCCTGCACAACCTTCACGCGCACCTGCAATGCGTCGCCGCCAGTGATTCGATACTCAAACGGCAACCCGCCCTTCCAACCAGAATCCGCAGCAACCGGCTCGCCCTGCATGCGGCGCACGATCTCTGCGGCCGCGGCGTAACCAATCGGCTGCACCGGAATTTTTGGAAGGCCGATCGCTTCGGTATCGCAGCGCGCCGCGGTGGGGTCGGATGGATTGAACGGAGTGGTTGGATCGCCCGGCTGATCAGACGCAAGAATGGAGCCGCGCTGCACGCAGGTGTCATTGGCCCATCCACCTGCAGGCCAGACTTTCCCTTTGTTGACACCGGTGTCGGCTGGGTCCGTGTAGATGATCAACGCTGCGGCGCCAGCTTCTTCAGCAAACTTCGCCTTGTAACCGCGGAAGTTTCCACCGTAGCGCGCCAGCACCACCTTGCCCTTGCAGTCAACACCGAGCGCTTTGAGCTTGGCAAAGTCCGCCTTGGTGCCGTAGTTGGCGTAGATGATGCCCGCGGTCACGTCACCAGAGGCGCTGTACGCATTCCATCCAAAGGTGAGTCCAGGATGCGTGGTAGCGGGATCTTCGGCAAGATTGCGCTCCACGGTGGGAAGCGCAATGACGCCACGTCGATTCCCGTTCACCGGTGGCGCAATGTCTGTAGCACCAACAATTTCTACAAGCGCCTCGGTTGCTTGCGGTAGCAGCGCATCAAATTCTTCAACGGTGGTGGCGATGCCCATCTCAACAAACGCGTTTTGAATGCGGGCGATTTCGCGCAGGTCGCCATCGGTGCCGGCAACGTGCGGCTCGCTGCCCAATAGTTCATGCCAAGCGCCGAGCGATGTTGCAGTTGGAACGGCGTTGAGCATCCGCAGCGCGCGATCAACCGGCGTGAACGGCGTGATCCCGGCGGCTGGCACTGGAGCACCGGCACACAGCAGCACCACTACTGGCACTGCTATCACACTACTGAAGATGGCTCCCAAGTGATTCACGGTCACACAGGTCTACCGGAACCACCACGGGAAGTTGCCGAGGTCACAGAAATCAGTGTGCTGCCGGGGCAGCCTTTGCCGCTTGACCGAACACCTGGGGCCATGGATTGGAGCCGTGGCAAGGCCGTCCGCTGCGTTCCACATAATCCTGGTGATAGTCCTCGGCGGGGTAGAACTTGCCGCCACCATCAACAATCTGTGTGACGATCGGCTTGCCGCCGAAACTCTTGGCGCCGCCGAGTTCCCCGACGTATGCCTTGGCAGCGGACACTTGTTCAGGTGAGGTGCAGAAGATGGCGGACCGATACTGATCGCCAACGTCCGGCCCCTGCCGATCAAGTTGGGTGGGGTCATGCATGATGAAGAATCCTTCCAGCAACTGCCGGTAGGAAACCTTGGACGGATCAAACTCAACCTTCACCACCTCCGCATGACCGGTGCCGTGGTTGCAGACATCCTTGTAAGTGGGGTTGACCTTAGTGCCTCCCATGTATCCACTGACGGCGGTGGTAACACCGGGGCAAATCTGGAACCAATGCTCCACACCCCAGAAACATCCGCCCGCAAAGTACGCAGTCATGGTGCTTGCAGGGGCTGATGCACCTGCCGCTTCGCCGCGAGCAAGTCCAGTGGGATTCTTAGTGATTGTGTCGGCAGGCAAGGCGCCCTTCTCATAGAACTTGAGCGACGCGGAGTTGAGACAGTAGCGCTGTCCGGTTGGCTTGGGACCATCATCAAAGACGTGCCCGAGATGCGCGTTGCAGCGGGCGCAATTAATCTCGGAACGCATCATTCCGTGCGAGACATCACTCTTGGTGCTGACATGCGCTGGGTCAACGGGTGCGTAGAAACTTGGCCAGCCAGTGCCAGAATTAAACTTGTGCTCGCTGGAGAACAGCGGCAGACCGCACACCACACAGGCGTACGTGCCCTGCTTCTTGTTGTCGAGCAGATTGCCGCAGAACGCCGCTTCAGTCCCGGAATTCTGGGTGACCCGATATGACTCCGCATCAAGTTTCGAGGCCAGCTCCTTGACAACGGCAGGTGAGAGAGGCGTGATGTCATAGCCAGACTGGCTCTGCGTGGGCGTTGCGGACTTGGTGGTCATGGGAGTCGAGCTCGGTTCAGGCGGGGCACACGCAAGAAGCGCGGTGCACCCAAGGGTCAGAAGAAAGGCGATGACGGATGGGTTGAATCTCATTGGAAGTGCCACGGTGGGAAGCGTAGGCGGCGGCAGCGGCACCGTGTAGCGTTCCGGGTAGATCAGTGTTATCCATCGCCGTCATGGCGCCAATTTCGCACCTCTTGACCGCCAGCGTGGCACTGTGCACGGCGCCACTTGCGCAGCAAGTTTCCCCGCCCCCTGACCCGGACGAGTCGATGCGACAAGACCGACCGGGCCTTGAGCCGGAGCCGACCCCGGTTGGACCATTTGAGAAGCAGGCCGGATTCTCGCTGATGCCCACGACGCAGCCCACCCTGATGCCGTACCTGGCCACGGTGAATCTGTACGGCGACTCATGCACCCAAGCCGGAGCGTTGGTGACCGGCGACCCCTTGTCGGCGGCGGCGCAAAGTGTGAAGACTGCGTTGGCGCAGTACGGCGTCAATTACGCCATCTGGCAGTCGTACGACTTTGTGGCCATGTCCGGAACACTTGGCGACACCAAGGATGTCCTGAACTATTACTCGTTCAATTCATACTTGACTTGGAACATATTTCAGACCGATGAATTGGGCGGCAGTGCCGGATGGCTCACCATAGGCGGTAGCGCAGGCACTGGCTTTGGCTACGACGGTAACGAGCAAACCGCGCAAGGGAATATGGGGACGCTGGGCTTTCCGCTGGGGACAGACGTTGGGCAAGCTGCCTATCTCTATCAACTGGCCTGGCAGCAATCGTTCATGGGTGGGCAGGTAGTGGTGACCGCGGGGTTGATCGATCCGGAAATGTACATGGATCTGAACACCTACGCCAACAACCAATTCAATCAGTTGATGAACTATGAATTCATCAATCCGGCAACCCTGCCGTGGTCGTACAACGCGCTGGGTGTAGTGGTGCAGTGGCAGCCCGTGAATTGGTTCTACGCCATGTTTGCAAGCAGTGCCAACAACACGGTGTATGGCGCAAGCCCGGTCCAAGGCATTTCCAGTGACGACTGGACCAATACATTTGAGTTGGGGCTTATCGGGGAAGATGTCCTGGGACTTGGCCCCGGCACTCTCCGTGTGCTGCCATTCTTTGGAACATCAAAGGGTGAAACCGGCGCGGGAATCGCCATCAATCTTGAGCAGAAACTCAGTAAAAGTGCACCGCTGGGAATGTTCATGCGTGCGGGCTTTACCAACGACGCACTTGGAGCGGTGCAAGGCGGAAAATCCAGTTTCGCCACTGGTCTGGTGTTGAACGGTCCCAGTGAGTCTGCCCTATTGAGGACACAACAGGCGTACCTGGCCGGTGGTTTCTATTGGCTTGAAGCCCCGTATCCCACCACTGCACATGAGAACGAATACGGATTTGAACTCACCTATGTGTTGCAACTCACCGAAACGTTGACGCTGCAGCCAGACATTCAAGTGATCTTGGATCCAGCCAACAATCCAACAACTGATTCGGTGCTGATGTTCACCATGCAGCTCACATACACATGGTGATGATGCTTAACGCGTGGCGGGTGCGGCGGGTGCGGGAGCGGCGCGAGTCACCGGAGCCGCGGGAGTCGCCGGCGCGGCTGGCGCAACAACCGTCGTCGCCACAGTCACGACCTTT
>JBILYM010000155.1:0-5361 GCA_044377725.1 Phycisphaerales bacterium | reverse complement strand
GTGCGGCCACGGACCTTGGCGTGCAGGTCAATAAGGGTAAGCCGATGCCTTCGGCGCTTCTGAGTTTGCATCTTGTACCCGAGCTCTATGAAACGAAAGTGAGTCGCGCTGGCGCGACTTTCGGCGCGCGCGTGACGCTTGCAGAGGTGCGCCGCGTGAGCGAGGACGTTGCCCCGGAGTTTGCGCAGTTCCTGAATCTCTTTGCATCGCCGCAGATAAAAAATGTTGCGACACTGGTCGGCAACATCGCGAACGCATCGCCGATTGGAGACACGCTGCCGTTTCTTCTGATTGCAGGCGGCACAGTCCATGTCGCTGGGCGGCCGGGTGGCAAGGGGCCGATTCGCAAGCGATCGATTGCAATGACCGAGTTATATCTTGGGTACAAGCAGCTGGCGCTCGAGCCGGGCGAAATCATTACCCACGTGTCGTTTCAGCGGACGCCATCGCGCGAAGTGCTGCGACTCTGCAAGGTTTCACAGCGCAAGGATCTTGACATCAGCGCAGTCAGCGGGGCATTTGCGGTCACGCTCGGCGCTGGACGTCGCGGGAAATCGGCGCCGTGTGTGACATCCGCGCGGATCGCTTATGGCGGAGTTGCAGCGACGCCTGTCCGGATGCCAGACGCAGAGCGGGCGCTGTGCGGCGAACTCACGCCGGAGCGCATTGAATCAGTGGCGCAGCTCATCGCAGGATCAATTGCGCCAATCTCTGATGTTCGCGGCAGTGGCGCGTACCGGCGTGTGACTGCTGCAAACATCTTCCGACGCTTTGGCAATGAGGTTCTCCGTGGCTGAGCACACCAGTACTCCTGCTCGGCTTGCTGCGATCATTACTGATCAGGGATCGGTGCCGCATGATTCTTCCACGACTCATGTCACGGGCAAGTCGGAATACATCGATGACCGCCCGATGCTGAAGGGCGAACTGCACTGTGGCCTGGTGTACAGCCCATACGCACGCGCGCGTGTTCGCCACCTCGACACCGCGCCCGCGCTCGCTATTCCTGGCGTTGTGTGCGCGGTGACCGCCGCTGATGTGGCACACAACGTTTGGGGCACCATCTTCCAAGATCAGCCGATCATTGCAGCATCCGAGGTGAACTTCGTTGGCGAAGTGGTGGCCGTGCTGGGTGCAGAGACCAAGGAAGCGCTCGCGAAGGGTTTGGCTGCGGTTGTAGTGAAATGGGAGAGATTGCCTGCCATTCGCACCGTGGCGGAAGCGGTGGCGGCGAAGAGTTTCATCGGATCGGAACGCACGATCGCAACTGGTGACGCCGCGGCAGGGCTGGCGCGGTCGCCTCATCGCATTGCGGGAACACTCGAAATCGGTGGTGCTGATCACTTCTATCTTGAGAGCCAAGCGGCAGTGGTGTATCCGCGCGAGGACGGGCAGCTCGAAGTGCATTCCTCGACGCAGCATCCCACCGAGACGCAACACGTGGTTGCAGAAGCTTGCGGCGTGCGCTTCAGCGATGTGGTGTGCATTGCCAAGCGCCTGGGCGGCGCATTTGGGGGCAAGGAATCGCAGGCGGCTCCGATTGCTGCGTATGCCGCGTTGGTGGCTAAGCAGACTGGTCGCGCGGCGCGTCTTGTGCTTTCAAAGGACGATGACATGATCATCACCGGGAAGCGCAATCCTTTCCGGATTGAGTATCAGTGCGGCTTCGATGTGGACGGTCGAATCATTGCGATGGACGCAATGTTGCATGCCGACGGCGGTGCGTATGCCGACCTTTCCACGGCGATCATGGAGCGCGCCATGTTGCACTGCGACAACGCGTATTTCATTCCAAATATGCGTGTGCGCGGGCAGGTGTGTCGCACCAATTTCCATCCACACACTGCATTTCGCGGCTTCGGTGGCCCCAAGGGTGTTGCGCTCATTGAGTCCATCATTGAAGACATCGCACGCGTTGTTGGTCGCGACGCGCTTGATGTTCGAATCTTGAATTGCTACGGGCCTGGCCAAGACATGACGCCCTATGGGCAGCGCGTTGAGGACAACCACTTGCCGGAACTGTTCGCAACGCTCACGGAACGATGCGCATACCGCGCGCGCCGCGCGGAAATTGCAGCGTGGAACGGTGATCGTGCGCGCAACCCGGACGGGCATCCGCGTGGACTTTCGCTGACGGCGGTCAAGTTTGGCATTTCGTTCACCACGCGATTCTTGAATCAAGGCAACGCGCTCGTCAATCTTCATCGCGATGGAACTGTGCAGGTCTCAACCGGTGCAGTCGAGATGGGGCAGGGCGTGAATACGCGCATTGCGGCAATCGTTGCCGAGCAGTTTGGGCTGCCGACCGAGTCAGTGCGGATGATGCCGACATCGACGGAGAAGAACGCGAACACATCGCCGACCGCTGCGTCGGCGGGTACCGATATCAATGGTGCCGCTGCGCTTCAGGCATGCGAGACGATTCGCGGGCGACTGTCTGCGCTGGCCATTCGCCTGCGATCAATTCCGCAGGAATCGTGGGCGGGAAAGACCGCCGCCCTGGGAACAATGCCGGAAATCACTGTGGGATCAGGAGTCAGTCCACGTGGGACCGATGAGGAGCGCGTGGAGTTCAGCGACGGCGTGGTGACCGTGACGGATCGCTCTGGATCAGTGTTCTCCGTGGGCTTCGCAGCACTTGTACGCGAGGCGTATCTCAATCGAATTTCCGTCAGTGAGTACGCGCATTACCGTATCCCTGACTTGGGATTCGACAAGCTCACTGGTAAGGGCAAAGCGTTCTTGTATTTCACGCAGGGCGTTGCGGCCAGTGAGGTGGAGCTTGATCGGCATACTGGTGAGGTCAAGGTGCGGCGCGTCGACATTCTGATGGACATGGGTCGGCCGGTGAACCACGCGCTTGACATGGGCCAGGTCATGGGCGGCTTCGTGCAGGGCATGGGTTGGGTGACGACGGAACACTTGGTGTATGACGAAAATGGCAAGTTGCTTTCCCATTCACCCAGCACGTACAAGATTCCAAACGTACAGGACACCCCGCGCGTCTTCAATGCGGACCTGATCTTTAA
The DNA here is from genome assembly GCA_044377725.1 of Phycisphaerales bacterium. GTDB lineage: Bacteria > Planctomycetota > Phycisphaerae > Phycisphaerales > SM1A02 > UBA966. The sequence continues at coordinate 2,332 of JBILYM010000155.1, read as the reverse complement.
CCATGGAAATACGGTGAATGTGCGTGGCTCCAAGGCGTCGGGCGAGCCTCCGCTCCTTCTATCGATCTCAGTGTGGACCGCGGTGCGTGATGCGATCATGTCGGCGCGCAATCATTCAAAAACAGAAAACTTGCACCTTGTCCCGCTGGCAATTCCAGCAACCGCAGAGCGCGTGTTGCGCGGTCTCTCACCAGAATCATTCGCCATCTGGGATACGCAAGAAGTAAGTGGTGTCCATTGACAATCGGGAGCTCACAATGAGTTATTCGATGCGTGAATATCTTCATCAGGCAAGTGCACTTGCCGAGCGAGGCACAGTCTTTGTTACCGTCACACTTGTCGAGCCTGAAGGGCACGTTCCGCAAGATATTGGGGCGAAAGCGATTATCACTGCGAGTGGACTTGCATGGGGAACTGTCGGCGGCGGTCGGCTTGAGGCTCGCGCAATCACTCATGGGCAAGCGATGATCGCCCGGCAGCTTGCGGGAGCAATTCCTGCTGCTGCGGTTCAGCCGGAGATTGTTCGATATGAACTTCTGCGCGATTTGAATATGGTTTGTGGCGGAGCTGCAACTTTGTTTTATGAAATCTCTGCGCTGCCGAATTGGAATATCGCACTCTTCGGTGCGGGGCATGTTGCGCAAGCGACACTTTCGCTTCTTTGCACATTCGAGTGCAGTTTGACCTGCATTGATCCACGCGATGAGTGGCTGTCGAAAATTGCCTCGCAGCCCAACATGTGCAAGGTGCTTGTCGCGGAACCTGCGGAGTTTGTTTCGAAGTTTCCTGCAGGAACATTTTATCTTTGCATGTCGCAAGGTCATGCAACCGACTTACCCATCGTGCGCGAAATTCTCCGACGAGGTGACGCCGCATTCATCGGCGTCATCGGCAGTGAGCCAAAGTCACGAACGCTGCGAAGCACTCTTCTCAAAGAGGGATTCGACGAATTGATGGTTGAGCGAATTCATTGCCCGATTGGCCTGCCAATTGGATCAAACTCCCCGCCGGAAATCGCAGTCAGCATCGCCGCACAACTCTTGCAGGAACGCGATGTGATCAGGAATAGTGTCCTTTGATATGACTCACACCCGACAAGGCTCTCATTGCTGAAGACAAATCAAGATGGCAAGCTTTGGATGGTCACTCAGCCCGATCACAGCCAGATCGCTGGATTTATTGCAGCACACTGGGGAAACACGCTCTTCACTCGCCCAGGGTTTTTTTCTGCAGGAACCGTCGCGGATCCTGAGCGACTTCGCGCAGAAGTGATTCTTGCTATCGCTGAGCATGACAATGGTTGGTGGGAGTGGGAGGCGATTCCTGATCTTTCTGTGGCAGATGGTTTCCCAGCAGGTCTTGGCGAAGCACTGCAGAATCAACAAGCAGGAATTGATCGGTGGCGAAGGGGACTCACCAGATTTCCACGCCGACCGTTTGTGAATCTTCTCATCAGTTCTCATGCGTATTGGTTCTATGCAGCGCGTGCACTGCAAACTCCAGAACCTGCATTCAATCATCCGCTCTTCTGGAAGGGCGCGCCTGAAAAACTTTGTCCTGAGAGTAATGAAGCGCTAGTCGCATTCATGGCTGAGTTGCAGAAGAAGCAACTTGGATGGATCGAAGAACTTCGCGCAGATCCTGAAACGGCATCGTGGGTGGAGCCCGCAAGTCTCGCGCCGCTGCAGAGACTGATTCAGTTGTGTGATGGGATTTCGCTTGCGCTATGTTCTGCCTTGATCCCTTCAAAAACTGGCGCTTCTAAAGGTCTTGGTGATGATTCCTATGAACTGCACGATGTTCCTCGCTGCAGTTGGATGGATCGCTGCACAATCACAGTCACCCCGCGAGGTGATCGAAGAATTGAACTGAATCCATATCCGTTTGACATCGACCCACTGCCCGTCGTCATGCGGGCGCGAATCGTTGAATTGCCAGCGGAAAGGCCAGCGCACGTTCATTCGTGGTGGCACGCGTGCGTACCGCAGCACATCCAATGTCAGTTTGTGTCGGCGAAGTGATTTTGAAAGTGGAGTCGTGCGTGAAACAGGCGCGATCAATCCTTGTGATGGATGGTTCGCCCCGAACCTGAAACTGATCCATCTTGCCCGGTTGCATCCAACTCTGGCCGACCATCATCTTTGACATCGCCACGCAGCGTTTCGATCGCATGTGGAAGAATGTCTGCGATCGCCTCAAACATTTCGGTGCACCCGCGCGGTGATCCGGGCAGGGTGATCACCAGTGTGCGGTTGATTGTTCCGGCAATGCCGCGCGAAAGAAATGTGCGCGGCGTCTTCTGAAGGCAGCGCAGGCGCGAAAGGTCCATGAG
>JBILYM010000154.1:0-5387 GCA_044377725.1 Phycisphaerales bacterium | reverse complement strand
ATGGCCACTCCGAATGCCGACGAAAGTGCAGCGGTGGGCACGATCGAAACACCTGAGGAACAAAAGCTCAGCAACGAAACATACGGACCACTCAAGGCCGCGTGCGAGAAAGAAGCGCTCAAGGCATTTGGCGAACGATGCTCCGTGCTGCGCCCGGGACTGATCGTTGGACCTGGCGACCCGACCGATCGATTTACGTATTGGCCCGTGCGTATTGCACGCGGCGGGCGCGTCTTGGTGCCTGCGCCAAAGGAGCCGCGCAAGGCGCTGATTAGTTTCGTTGATGTCCGCGACTGCGGGGAGTTCTGCGTTCGCTGCATCGCCGATGGTCACGGTGGAACCTACAACGTCACCGGGCCCGCGGGACCGTTGACATTTGATGAAATGGTTGACGGCTGCAAGGCGTGTACTGCAGCGTCCGTAGAATTCGTCCCGATCGCTGAGCCATACTTGCTGGAAACCGCCAAGGTCTCACCGTGGATGGGACTGCCGCTCTGGCTGCCTGAAGACCCTGAATTTGCAGGCGCTGGCAACATCAGCCGTGCACGCGCACTGGCCGCTGGCTGCACGTTCCGCCCACTGGCAGACACCGTGCGCGACACGCTGGCGTGGTGGAATAAGCAGCACCCCGGCGAATATGTCTGGGGCGCGAAGGCAGGCCAACCCGGTCTCTCCGCGGAGCGCGAAGCCGCCATCATCACCGAATGGGAAGCGTCAAAGAAGTGACACCCGAAGAGTTCCCCGTTGGACCGCTGGCTGCACCCGAACAATTAATGCTCGCTGGTCCACGCCCGCGACTGGAGGAACTCTGGCGAGTCATTCGAATTGCCGTGGAATTCATTCGTGGATTTCGGAAGTTGCACTTTGTTGGTCCATGCGTGACGGTGTTTGGCAGCGCACGCTATCCCGAAGACCATCGGTGGTACGCCTTGGCGCAACAGGTGGGCGCAGAGCTTGGTCGGCGCGGCTTCACGGTGATGACTGGCGGCGGACCCGGGATCATGGAGGCCGCCAATCGCGGCGCGCGCGAAGTGGGTGCACCCAGCATTGGTTGCAACATCGCTTTGCCAAAGGAACAGAAACCGAATCCGTGGTGCGACAAAACCGTGGATTTTCGCTACTTCTTCATTCGCAAGGTGATGCTGCTGAAGTACTCGTATGGATTCGTGGTGCTACCGGGCGGATACGGCACCATGGATGAATTGTTCGAAACGCTCACCCTCATGCAAACCGGCAAGATTGAGGACTTTCCCGTGGTCATCATGGGCAAGGAATACTGGGACGAATTGGATGACTTCATTCAGAAGCGCATGATTCCCGACGGCACCATCGATAAGGAAGATCGCGGCCTCGTGAAGGTGACCGATGATCCCATTGAAGCCGCGGAATTCATCTCGGAAGTCACGCAACGGCGATTCGGCTTACGCATGGGCGCGCGTGCGCGCAAGCGTTGGTGGCTGTTCGAGGGATGACCCATATTGGTCGCTGGCGCCGAATGTTGCCGCATCGCTTGGGCTGGTTGACCATAACGAGTATCACTCACCTCCATGACACAGGCATTTCGAATCACCATGGTTGATGGTCCCCCCGGCACTGCCGGTCAGTTCGAGATCGACCCCGACCGCCCCACCGTCATCGGGCGAGCGGATGAATGCCACGTCCGGTTACCAACGCTGACGATCGGCCGCCGACATGCGGCGCTGGTCTGGAGCACCGACCAAGGCACCGGCGAAGGACACGTGCGGCTGCGCGACCTTGACAGTCGGACCGGCACCATGCTCAACGGCACCCGCCTGGCACGGAGTGCGGAAATTCGGGTGGAATCTGGTGACCTGATTGGCGTGGGGCCTTTCCAATTCCGGCTCGATGGCGCGGACAATACTCAGTCCCCCATGCACTCGATTCGACTTGGTGAGGAGGACGTCAGCACCGGAATGCTGGCGGAGGCGATTCTGCTTGAGCACCCAAATGCGCTTGCCGCCGATTACTTGGTGCATCTCCTCAACGCAACCGAATCGATGTCACACGCAACCGACCTCGCGAGTGTGGCGGACGCAGCGGTACGTTCGTTGGTTGCAGCTACTAGTTTTTCAAATGTTGCCTTCTTGCTGCAAGGCAATACTGTTGATCGAATTGACGCACTCGCATGTGCTGGGCGCATCCAAGACTCCACGGGTGCCGTCTTGGTCAGTCGGACCATGCTGCGCAACGCACGCGACCGCGCCTATGTCTATCACCGCGAGGGTGGCGATGCGCCCATCCTTGCAAGCGAGAGCGTGCTGCGCATGGACATTCAGGAGGCTGCGTGTATTCCTGTGAAGACGGGATCCACGTTCCATGGATGGCTCTATCTCGATCGCCGCGGTGCCTCATCAAGTACAAACATTCATGAGGCCGTGAACTTTGCTGCTGCTATCGGCCACTTTGTTGGCTTGGCGCTTTCCAATGTGGCGCGCATGCAACTCCAAGAGCGTATGGATCGTGAGCAATGCGAACTCTTTAGTGGAACCATGCGCACGCTCATTGAGGCGATTGATGCCAAGGATCCCTACACGCGCGGGCACAGCGATCGCGTGAGTCGATTTGCCGCGCTGCTTGCCGAACGGGCCGCACTCGGAAGTCAGTTCGTCGAGCAAGCGCGCTTGTGCGGATTGGTGCATGACATTGGAAAGATTGGCGTGCCCGAGGAAATTCTGCGCAAGCCGACCAAGCTGGAAGTCCACGAGTTCGCATTGATCAAACAACACCCAGAGCGTGGGTTGTCCATGCTGCGTGATATTCCGCAACTGCGCGAGATCCTGCCTGGGGTGCTTGATCACCACGAGCGCTGGGACGGTCAGGGTTACCCCAACCAAAGCGCCGGCATGGACATCAGCCCACTCGGACGCGTGGTTGGTATCGCCGACGCGTTCGATGCCATGACCAGTTCACGCCTGTATCGCCCCGCGCGAAATACGGCGACGGCACTGGACGAGATTCGCCGATGTGCGGGTACGCAATTCGACCCTGCATTGGCCGAGGTGTTTGCCAACATCTCGCCTGAAGAGCTTGAGCCGATTATGTCACATCGAAGACCGACGATGCCAATGACCGATGCGTTCGGGACGTAACGGACGCCGCGAGGATGCGTACTGCGCGTACCGCGCGGTCACTTCTTCGTCGCAGCCCCGGCCTTGACCTCCACCTCCAAGGTCAGGACCTGCTTGGCCGCAATGTTCTTGTCGGTGAGACTCACCTGAGCAAATTCAATCTTGGTCTTGCCGACCTTGCGTGCGTGCAGGTGGTAGATGGTTTGCATGTCCGTGCCGGCCGCCAGCTTGCCGTCCGGCTCTATGTCAAAGGATGCATCCACCAACAGATACGCATCGTTGGGAGTACGGCATTGCCACTCATATCCATCGCCGGACTTGGAAGCGAGAGAAACCTTGAAGTCTTCGCCATCGGTGGCAGTGCCGTCCGTGGACTTCGTCAGTTTCAAGACGTCACCCTGTGCGATCGGACCGCCGTTGTGATCCTTGCCACCCAAGAGCAGCCGCACGGCCATCACCGGCGGCGGGCCGTTCTTGCAGCCCTGCATCGGGACAGACACGCATGCGAGAGCAAGAAGAGCGATGGTGACTTTGGAGCACGTTGGCATGGTGAAATCGTCTTTCGATGGCGTGTGGATGAATCGTGGTTCACAAGCGGCGCTGCCGCAAGGAAACCGCACTCTACCCCCCTATCGGCGCACCCGCACCACTCTCCTACAATTCTGCCGATGTTCCGCCTTCAAAGCCCCTACCAACCCACCGGCGATCAGCCAGAGGCGATCGAGCAGTTGGTGGCGGGGCTGGCGCGCGGCGAAAAGTTTCAGACGCTCCTTGGCGCCACCGGTACCGGCAAGACCTTCACGATGGCGAATGTCATTGCGCGCACCGGCAAGCCCACGCTCCTCATCAGTCACAACAAGACACTTGCGGCGCAACTTTATGAGGAGATGAAGGAACTCTTTCCGGACAACGCCGTCTGCTACTTCGTCAGTTACTACGACTACTACCAGCCCGAGGCGTACATCCCGCAGCGCGATATCTACATCGAGAAAGACGCGAGCCGCAATCAAGACCTGGACCGCTTGCGCCTGCTCGCAACCAGCTCACTGCTTTCGCGCCCGGATGTGATCGTCATCTCCAGCGTCAGTTGCCTGTACGGCCTTGGTTCACCGGATGAATTCCGAAACCGCATGGTGGTGGTGGAACGCGGTACCACACTGAAGCGCCGCGACTTTCTCATCAGCCTTGCCAACATGCAGTATGTGCGCAAGGAAATCGAACCCGGCCGCGGCAACTTCCGAGTGCGCGGCGATTCCATCGAAGTCTTCCCTGCAAGTGAGCAACACGCCATCCGCATCGGGCTGTTCGGCGAAGAAGTGGAATCGATTGAGACATTCGACCCGGTCAGTGGCGAAGTGCTCAGCGAGGAATCGCGCGCGTGGGTCTTCCCAGCTGTGCACTACATGATGCCTGAAGATCGGATGAAGCGCGCGCTTGATGAAATCAAAGCCGAGCTTGACGAGCGCGTCCTTGAGCTGCGCGCGGAAGGCAAACTGCTGGAGGCGCAACGGCTGATCGGTCGCACTAAGTATGACTTGGAGATGATCCAAGAGACCGGCTATTGCGGCGGCATCGAAAACTACAGCCGCTTCTTTGACGGCCGCGCGCGTGGACAACGCGCGTGGACACTGATGGATTACTTCCGTCGCGTGCCCGGGCATACCGAGAACGACTGGCTGGTGGTGGTGGATGAAAGCCACGTCACGTTGCCGCAGATTCGTGGCATGTACTTCGGCGACAAGGCGCGCAAGCAGACGCTTGTGGACCACGGCTTTCGCTTGCCGAGCGCCATGGATAACCGACCGCTGCGCTTTGAGGAGTTTGAAGAAATCATTCCAGCAGTGGTGTATGTCAGTGCAACACCAAGCCCGCTAGAACTGGAGCGCTCGCACGGGGTGATCGCCGAACAAGTGATCCGGCCGACGGGACTTGTTGACCCAATCATCACGCTGCTGCCCGCGCGCGGTCAGATTCCTGACCTCTTAGAGCGCTGCAAGGAACGCGCCGCGCGCGGCGACCGCGTGCTGGTCACCGCACTCACCAAGCGCCTGTGCGAGGAACTCACCAATTACCTCCACAAGAACGGCGTGCGCGTTCGCTACCTGCACAGCGAAATTGAAACGCTGGACCGTATTGAAATTCTCAAGGAATTGCGGGAAGGATTGTTTGACGTGCTCGTCGGCGTCAACCTGCTGCGCGAAGGTCTTGATCTGCCTGAAGTCAGCCTGGTGTGCATTCTTGACGCGGACACGCAGGGATTCCTGCGCAGTCGTTCAAGTCTGATTCAGACCATGGGCC
>JBILYM010000022.1:0-16104 GCA_044377725.1 Phycisphaerales bacterium | reverse complement strand
CCCGACTTGAGTTCGGCTGCTCGCTCGGCACGTGAACGATCCGCGATCCGCTTGACGGCGGCATCCACTGCTGCCGCTGCCTCCGACCGAGACAGTGACTTGGGGACCTCCGCTCCTGCCGCGGCGATGCACAAACAGCATGCGATGAGACCGAAGGTTGTCATAAGCGTCCACGCTCTTTCCATGCCTGGGCATGACGCGCCGAGTGACGATTCAGTTGCGTGGGCGCCGCGCTGGCCGCGTCATGAGTGGAGCACTCCGCCAGTCGAGCATCCAACTCCGCCGCTGCAGCCGCGTTGCCGCGCGCACGCTCTACGTGCGCCGCAAATGCGAGCGATTCGCGGTTCTTTGGAGCGAATTTCAAGGCGATCTGAAAACTCTGCGACGCATGTTCCAATTCACCCGCCCATGCAAGAGCCGCCCCAAGCAGATGATGCGCTTCGGGGATTGCCATATCTCGCTCGGTGGCGTCCATGCAGAATTCGGCACACTGCTCAAAGTTGCCCAGTTCTAATGCCGCACGTGCTGCAGACAGCCGTGGCTCCGGAGCGATTGAGTCGTGCTCCACGGCACGCGCGGCAAATTCACTGGAAGCCTGCCACTGCCCAAGCAACGCCAAGATGTCGGCGATCGGGCGTGCCCGTTCCGGCGCGCTGCCGTGCTGAAGCACAAGCGTCTCCATCGCAAGCGCAGCGGCTGCATCATCACCAAGCGCAATGAGTGACACCACCCGAAGCATGGCAGCCTCTGCATTCCCAGGTGCGTATTGCTCCCACTGCTCCAGCGAGGCGAGCGCTGCAGCGTGATCGCCCGCTGAGTGTTGGCAGTGCACCAAGAGGGAAAGGTAACGAGCTTCGCCAGGAAACTCCGCCACGAGTTTGATGAAGATGGGTACCGCAGGCGCAGCGCGCCCCGTGGTCATCAGTACAACGCCAAGGTTGAACTGCGACTCGCGGCGGGTGAGCTCCACTAGCTTTTTGTGGTCGCCGCCCATATCGGCCATGTAGCCAAGGTCGATGAGTTGTTGCAGCGCGTCGGACGCTTCAAAGGGATCCTGCCGCATCTCGGGCGGATGCATGCCTGCCTCGCCAGGAACATCGTCCCAACTTGGGACGGTCGCGATCGTTGGGGCAACTACAAATGCCTCGGCAACAACACGGCCATCCATATCAAGCCCCACGGGGAGCCCAAGCGCCGCCAATGCGGTGGGGGTGATATCAAGAAGCGTGGGCGCGCCGATCGATGCTCCGACGCAGAACCCGGGTCCTGAGAACATCGCCACGCCATGCATTCGGTGCCAACGGCTCTCCAAGGCGGCGCGCTCTTCCTTGGTCACATCCAAGATCACCGGGCGCTCGGCACCGGAGTGGAATCCATGATCAGAAATCAACATGACCGAAGTGCCCGGGCCGGCTACTTCCATGAGTTCGCCAAGCAAACGGTCATGCATTCGATAGACGCGATCCATCACTTCGCCGTAGACGCGCAGGTCCGCAGGCTTGACATGGCTCATGCGCGGCGGTCGGTACTCCATGAAGTGATGACCGATGGTGTCGATGGTGTCGTGGAACACCATGGCGCAGTCCCACGCACCACTGCGCAACGTCTCGAGCGCGGCGCGATGCAGAGAACGCATCCGCGCGAATTCCTTGGCAAGCGTTGCCGGGCGCTGATCGCTACGTGCTGCCTGCGCAGCATTAGGCAACAATTCTTTCAGCTCATCACGCGTGATATCCGTGACGCGCACGCGAGCTGCAGCGATACGAGTTGCGGACTCTGGCGCACCATGCACTACCCCACTCATGAGTGGCCAGGGCGCACTTGCTGAACTTGCTGCACTTGCTGAACTCGGTGCCTGCTCCATCAGAAGATTGCTGACACATGTTCCGTTGATTGGCTCGGCAGGATGTGAGGCGTACCAACCCACGGTGTGCACGCGCAGTGCATTCTGGGTGAGGATGTTCCAGAGCGCCTTGGTCTTGCGCGTGGTACTTGCGGAGACGCGCACGCCATCGCCGGATGGGTTTGGTTCAACAAAGTTAAGGATGCCGTGTTTGTCGGCCGTCTTGCCAGTGGCGATGGTGGACCACAGTAGCGGCGAAAGTTTGGGCTCCATGGTGCGGAGGTTTGCCCGCGTCCCGGCCGCAATGAGTGCAGCGAGGTTGGGCATCTGTCCGCGCGCAAGCAGCGGGTCAATGATCTGCCAATCAGCGGCGTCCCAACCGAGAATCAAGAGACGTTGGACCGGGCGAGTGCGCATCAGGGACCGCATCGTACGAAGCAAACGAGGGGCGGCTGTTGGGCCGCCCCTCGTGGGGTATCAGTGTGTTGGGTTCGCATGCACGGGGAACCGTACAGGCAACCGGCTCAGCGGCGACGTCGCGAGCGACTAAATCCGGCCAGTCCAAGGAGTGCCAACGCGCCCGGTGCTGGAACGACTTGCACTGCTGCGCCTGGAGTCGTGTCCCACTCAATGAACTTGAGTGTCCGAACGTTGGCGTTTGCTCCGACATCCATGCGGCCGTAGCCGTAGTGAGTGGCGCCAGTGTTGGCCGCGAAACGGAAACCGAAGTAGTTGATCGAGTTCAAGTTCCAGTTGCCGAAGCCCGGCTGTCCGGCCGTATTGAAGATCGCGCTGTAAGCGTCACCCTCCGGGTTGAACAGTCCCAGAGCGAACTGCTCCGCGCCAATGTCTTGCTCCTCACCCAAATTGCCGACCGAGTAGCTACCTTGAAGCGGCACACGCATGAATCGGGTTCCAATGTTGCCGTACATGGTCAACGAGGGAGCGGACGGGCTGGTGGTGTACAGGTTGAAGTCCCAACCCAGTACCGACGCACCGTTGGTTCCGGTGACGCGGGATTGGACATTGATGAACAGGCCAGCGGAGGTGGCTGGAATACTCAGGTTGCACTCCCAGCGTTCGATTGCCGCGTGGGCGGTGCCAGCCATGGTGATAGCAACTGCAGTTGCAGCGATAACGTGTCGACCGAGCCGGTATGAAATAGACATGTTTTCCCTTTTCCTTCTTCCGATTGTTCCAACAGTAAATACGCGTCTGGAGCCGGCTCCTTTGCGGAGCGCCTGCTGCAGACAAAGAACACCATGCCGCGGATTTGCCGTCATGCAAGTGATTGATCCGCCTTCGCCGCAAGAAATCTTTGTTTGTCAGATAACCCGAGTGAATAGGCGGAAAAATGCGTCAGGGGTAGCCCATGTGGGCTACCCCTGTGATTTCACGCGTGTTTCGGGCAGGTGTCTGCACCGAGATGGAGCGTCAGTCCTGTCTTAGCTGCGACGGCGTCGGCCGCCAGCGAGACCCGCAACGCCCAGGAGGGCGAGTGCGCCTGGAGCAGGAACGTTAACAACTGTGATGCCGGTTGCTGCAACGCTCTCGTAGGAGACCGAGGTCAGAGTGCGAACACCCATGGTCGCCCCCACGGTCATGATTCCGTAGCCGTAGTGAGTCAGCCCATCAGCAGCCGTGAAGCGGAAGCCGAAAGCGTTTGCTGCATTCAGCACCCAACCACCATTGGCTACGCCACTGGCGGTGTTGCCGAAGGTCGAACCGCTACCGACAACGGTTCCGTTGGACAGGTTCGCCACCCCGGTGATGGTTCCGCCCGTACCGAGGCCGGTAACGCAGCCACTTGGGGCCGCTGCGGCGAACCAGCTCATGGTGGTGGTTGAAGTTCCGTAGGGGTTGAGGTCCCAACCAGCCGCCAGGCCAGCGGCGGAGCCGTAGACCTGAGTCTCAACGTTGATGTATTGACCGTCAATGTTGTTCGGGATAACGAGGTTGGCATTCCAGGTAACGATGGCGGCATTGGCGGCGGCAGCGCTCATGGCAACGGTTGCAGCAGCGACGATGTGCTTCTCAAAGCGGTTCGAAATACGCATTGTTCTGATCTCCGAAACAAGGGGAAATGGGTACCTGCTTGTGGAAACTTGCAGGTTGGGAATAAGGTTCAAATCAGAGTCAGAAAGTGGGAACATTCTGCTCTTACGGAACACCATGCCTCGATTACGGTCTTATAAAAGTAACTCCTGAACGCATTTTTAAAGAAAAATGCGGAATTCTGATAAACAGTCGCATCTGGGCGCATAGCGGCAGATCCATGCAAACGAACAGGGGTAGCCCATATGGGCTACCCCTGTGATTTCACGCATGTTTCGGGCAGGTGTCTGCACCGAGATGGAGCGTCAGTCCTGTCTTAGCTGCGACGGCGACGGGCGCCAGCGAGGCCCGCAACGCCCAGGAGGGCGAGTGCGCCTGGAGCTGGGGTGACAGTAATCGACTCGCCAGCGGTTGACTCGTATGCGTAGTCAACCACGGTGCGGGTCATCGAAGTGCCCGAACTGCCGGCCGCGCCCATGGCGAATCGCATCCAGCCGTAGTGGGTGGTGCCAGCCGCAGCCACGAACTTGAAGCCGATGATGTTCTCCGAGCTGTATGTCCATCCACCCAGCAGGCCAGTGGCAGCAGTCGTGCCATAGACATTGCCGGTGCCGGTGTTGAAGGAGCCCGCGGCGCCAACCACAGTGCCCACGGCGAGGTTGCCAGCGGTGCCAGTCGTCACGCCCGCTCTGCGCATCTGGCCGCCACCGGTCGAGTTGAAGAAGTTCATGCCGCCGGAGGTCGAGTACGGGTTAACGTCCCAGCCCGGAACGCCGCCGCCTGGGCCGTTGCTGAGCTGGTTGGTCTGAACGTTGATGTAGGCACCATCGATGTCGACGGCGCAAACGAAGTTAATGACGCCACTGTAAACGATGGCTGCATTGGCAGCGGCGGCAGCGCCCATGGCGACAGCAGCAGCAGCGACGATGTGCTTCTCAAAGCGGTTCGAAATACGCATTTTTCTGATCTCCGAAATAGGGGAAACGGATGCCTGCCAGGGGAAACTTGCAGGCGGGGAACATTAGTATCGGAACCTCAACAGGGAATGTTGACGAGCCAAACGACTATGCCGCAAGATCCATGGGATGCAAGGATGTGGCAAATTTATATTAAGAAATATCTAAACTCCGATAATGCTTCGCTTCAGCCGCGTAGATTTCGAGGCAAGGAGCCGCCATGCCCGCTGCAGTGTTCGCCACCGCCCTGTCCGCCATGCTCACCATGACCCCCTTTCCGACCACCCCGCCGCTCCCGGAGATTGCGCCCGTACCGACGCCTGCGCAGCGGGCATGGCAGGACATGGAATTCACGGGCTTCATCCACTTCGGACCAAACACCTTCACGGACCGCGAATGGGGCCATGGTGATGAGCCGGCCGCCGCGTTCGTGCCATCGGCGCTTGATGCGCGGCAATGGGTGCGGGTGATGAAAGATGCCGGCATCACCGGCGTGGTCATCACCGCCAAGCACCACGATGGATTCTGCAACTGGCCGACGGCCATGAGCGCGCATTCGGTGAAGTCAAGCCCGTGGAAAGGCGGAACGGGCGACGTTCTGCGGGAGCTGAGTGACGCATGTCGCGAGGCGGGTCTCAAGTTTGGCGTGTACCTCTCGCCGTGGGATCGCAACAATCCGGCGTACGGAACCGGCGAGGATTACAACGAGTACTTCCGCAAGCAGCTCCGCGAGGTGCTCACCAACTACGGGCCGGTGCATGAGGTCTGGTTTGACGGCGCGTGCGGGGAAGGCCCCAATGGCAAGAAACAGGTCTATGACTTTCCGAGCTTTGAACGCACCGTGCGTGAGTGCCAGCCGAACGCCGTGATCTTCAGTGACGTGGGACCGGATGTTCGTTGGGTGGGAAATGAGAACGGCTGGGCGGGCGAGACGAATTGGGCGATGCTCAAGGTGAAGGGGCACGGTCGCGGTGCGGACAATCCGCCGAGTGGCAAGAGCCTGACGGAGGGCGATGAAGACGGCGAGGCGTGGATTCCTGCGGAGTGCGATGTGAGCATTCGACCGGGTTGGTTCTATCACGCGCACGAAGACGACAAGGTGAAGTCTCCGGCGGAGTTGTTCGATCTGTGGGAGCGAAGCGTTGGGCACAACGCCAATTTGCACTTGAACTTTCCGGTGGATCGGCGTGGGCTGATCCATGAGAACGATGCTGCTGCGGTGGCGGGACTGCGGAAGTTGATTGATGCCACGTACGGGCCAGGGACGGACCTTGCGCGCGGGCGAGCGGTGGGCGTGACGCAGGTGCGTGGCGAGGCGCCGCGTTCGGCGAGCGAGCCGCTTTTGGATTCGGTGTTCAGTGGGAGCAAGGCGGTGGATGGAGATCCCGGCACATTCTGGGCGACCGATGATGCCGTGCGCGCGGCGAACATTGAGGTGGAACTTGATCCGAACGCGGCATGGGACCGCGTGGTGTTGGCGGAGCCGATTGCGTTCGGTCAGCGGATTCGTAAATTCCGGATCAGTGTTCCCGCGGGGAGCGGTACGAGTAACAACGCGCGCGGCTGGCGCGTGATAGCCGAGGGCACCACTGTTGGGCACAAGCGGATCGTGCGCGTGCCCGTGACCAAGGCGGCGCGGGTGCGCGTGGAGATTTTGGATGCGCGGGCGTGTCCGGCGCTGTCGACGGTGGAGGTGCATGCGACGGCGGGGGGTGTTGGAACGGCGAAGCCGGGGGCGGCGGCGGGGGCGGCGAGTGCGCCAGTAGTTGCGCCAGGTTCGCCCGATGCGGCAGGTGCGCCAGGTGCGCCAGGTGCGCCAGCGAGCGCGAAGTGATCCGCTGCATGCTTTGCGGGCAGTAGCCTTCGAGGATGCAATTGCCTCACTTGGTGGAGAATTGGATCGACGGACGTAGCCACAGTTCGGTCGGGGGTGATTCGTTGCCAGTGATTGAGCCGGCGACGGGCGCGGAAATTGCGCGCATGACAGCATCGGGGGCGGCTGATGTGGACTTGGCGCAGACCGCGGCGGCGCGGGCGTTCCCGGCGTGGGCGGCGCTGCCGGCGGCGGAGCGGGCGGCGATGCTGGATCGTCTGGCGGGATTGGTGGAGCGCGATGTTGAGCGGTTGGCGTTGTTGGAAAGTGCGGATTCGGGCAAGCCGTTGGCATTGGCGCGCAGCGTGGATATTCCGCGCGCGGCGGCCAACTTGCGGTTTTTTGCGGACGCGGTGCGGGAGTGGAAGGCTGACGAGGACTTTCGTGCGCCGCATGCGGTTTCACGAGTGATCCGGCGGGCCAGCGGCGTGGCCGGGTGCATTAGCCCGTGGAATCTGCCGCTCTATCTGTTCACCTGGAAGATTGCGCCAGCGCTCGCGGCGGGCTGCACGGTGGTGGCGAAGCCAAGTGAGGAGACGCCGATGACCGCGGCAGCGCTTGGCGAGTTGAGCGCGGATGCGGGGTTTCCGGCGGGCGTGCTGAACGTGGTGCAAGGTCGCGGTTCGGAGTGCGGAGCGGCGATCGTTCGGCACCCTGGAATTCCGGTGATCACCTTTACGGGCGGAACGGCGACGGGCGCGCACATCATGTCGGTGGCGGGTCCGATGTTTAAGCGCACCGCGTTAGAACTTGGTGGCAAGAACCCAACGATCGTGTTTGCTGATGCGGACTTTGATGCGGCAGTGGCGGGCGCAGTGCGGGCTGGGTTCCAGAACCAGGGGCAGATTTGTCTCTGCGGAAGTCGCGTGTTGGTGCAGCGCGCGATGTACGAACGGTTTCGCGAGGCGTTCGTGGAGCGCGTTAGTGCATTGCGCGTGGGTGACCCCATGGACGCGGGGACTGAGCAAGGTTCGCTGGTGTCGGCAGCGCATCGCGCCAAGGTGGCGGCGGCGGTGGAGCGCGCGCGGGCAGAGGGCGGGCGCGTCTTGTGCGGCGGGCGGGCGCCGGAGCAAAGTGAATTGCCCGAACGCGTGCGTGGGGGTGCGTATTGGTTGCCGACGGTGATCGAGGGGCTGCCGATGGGTTGCGCAACAAACCAAGAGGAAATCTTTGGGCCAGTGGTGACCATCCAGGCATTCAGCGATGAGGCTGATGCGGTGCGGCTTGCCAATGAGAGCGTGTACGGATTGGCGGCGAATGTGTGGACGGCCGATCACGCGCGCGGGATGCGTATGGCGGAGCGGCTGGAGTTTGGGATTGTGTGGATCAACACGTGGATGTTGCGTGATCTGCGCGTGCCGTTTGGTGGAATGAAGCGATCGGGTGTTGGGCGAGAGGGTGGAGATGAGGCGCTGCGTTTCTTTGCGGAGCCGAAGTCAGTGACGTGGCCGGCGTAAGATCCCCGGGACATGAACGAGCAGATCAATTCATCGCGTGCGCCTGAGCCAGTTGGTCCGTATCCGCATGCGCGGCGTGCGGGGAATCTGCTGTTTCTTTCCGGTGTGGGACCGCGGGTGCGGGGATCAAAGGAGATCCCCGGCGTGGTGTTGCACGCGGACGGAAGCATTGCTTCGTATGACATTGAATTGCAATGTCGCAACTGCTTTGCCAACTGCCGCGCGGTGGTGGAAGATGCGGGCGCGCGGTGGGAGGATGTGGTGGATGTGACGGTATTCCTGACCGACATCAAGCGCGACTTTGCGGCGTACAACCGCGTCTACGCAGAGTGCTTCGCGGGGCCAGGGAATCCAAATCCAACGCGAACGACGCTGGGTATTACGGCGTTGCCAACACCGATCGCGGTGGAAGTGAAGGCGATCGTGGCTATTAAATAGGTGGCGTTCACCACTATCGCCATGAATAAATAGGGATAGGAGTGAACGGCTTCTATTTCCGGAGAATGGCGCGAACTGGGCTAGCGTCGGCACCTTCGATGCGCAAGGGTAATGCGATCAATTCGTAGTGACCCTCCGCGACGCCGTTGAGCACAACGCCTTCGATGATCGATATGTCATGCGCAAAGAATTGCGCGTGGGTGGGAAGATCCTTGCTGTCGCTGCGATCCACGCTTGGCGTGTCGATCGCCACCAGACGGACGCCGCGCATGTGTAGCCAGGGGATCAGGGCAGGATCAATGGACGCGAAGTCCGGGCTCCAGTGCTCGGGGTTTGGGAATGTTCCCGTGGCAATGATGAGACGTTCGGTGCCGAAGGGGACACGGCCGGCAAGGTCTTGGGCGGTGATCGCTCGACCGAGTGCTCCTTCAACGCGGACCAGGATGCACGGGCCGACGTAGAGATCAAGCGGCTGAGCCTCGATCGTTCGCCCTCCCTTCCCGTAATGGATGGGCGCGTCAGCGTGACTGCCAACGTGCACCGTGGTGGTCAGCGATGAAAGGGAAATGTGTTGGCCTTCATCAACATGCATGAGCTGCGTGCGTGTGAATGCAGTGTCTCCAGGAAAGACAGCAATGCGCGCAGAGAGGAGCGGGGAGATGTCAATGATGGTGGACATGAGTAGCTCTGAACGCAAGCGGAGATATTCGTTACGCGGCTTGCGAAGTAAACATGCGACGCATCACAACAAACGCCGCTACTACCAGCAGCGCAAGCAGTAGCCCCGCCGCAGCGATACCGACCCGCATAACGATGCGATCCTGCTGCACCGCGCGAGCACGGGCTGCCGCGTATGGAACCGTGCTGAAACTCACCAGGTCATAGAGCGGGATGAATGCGTTTGGCAGCCAGTGATTGAGGGTGTGATCAAGCTTTTTCTTCAGCTTAAACATGCGATGTGCGGTGCGATCGCGCATCTCTACGAAATTGGTCAGCGCCATGTCGGCGATCGCGTCTGCGTTTGGCTTGCGCTCGTGCTGATACTCATCAATGGCGCGCGCAACGTCTGCGGGATGTCGCTCAAGTGCATCGATAAGCGCTTCGCAATCTTCAAAGCTGGCGTTCGCGCCTTGGCCGTAGAACGGAACAATGGCATGCGCGGCGTCGCCAAGCAGCGCAAATCGACCGCCCATGGTCCACGGCCAGCAGCGCACGGTGATCATGGAGCCGACTGGATTTTGGTCATATTCTTGCACCAATTCCGGCATGAGTGGCACGGCGTCAGAGTAATCGCGGCGGAATCGTTCCAGCGCGGCGCGACCATCACGGATGGTGGCGAACGACGATTCGTCCGAGCCCGGCGCGGCATCGAATGGCCAGAAGAGTGTGCAGGTGAAACTGCCGTCGGGATTTGGGAGCGCAATCATCATGCTGCTGCCGCGGGGCCAGATGTGCAGCGCCTTCGGATCCATGGCAAACGGTGCGTGCGGGCCGGTCGCCACTGGTGGGATAGAAAGCTCTTTGTAACCATGCGCAAGCGATGATTGTGAATACTCAAATCGCTCACGCCGCTCCAGATGGCCGCGCACTGCGCTGTAGGAACCGTCCGCGCCCACGATGAGATCTGCGGATGCGTTCACACGGGCGCCATCGGGCCCTTCCATGATGGCCGCCCCGCCCTGCTCATCAAGAGCAACGCAACGATGGTCGAATGTGAACTGCACCGACGGATGCGCTGCCGCGGCGCGCAGCAGCAACATGTTGAGTGCGCTGCGACTGAAACTCATGATGGCACGCGTTGGATCAGCGGAATACGGGATGAACGCAGTGGCGCCGGTAGTTGAGTGCAACATCCGCCCGGGCATGCGGATGCCGTGTTCATTCACCGCGCTGGCGAGACCTGCTCGCTCCAACGCATGCAGGCCGCGCGCGCTGATTGCCAAGTTGATCGACCGTCCACCCACGGTGCCGCGAGCGCGCGGATCGCCGCGACGTTCAAAGACGCGTACTTCCCAACCACGCTGACCTAAATAGTGCGCAAGAAGCGAGCCGCCGAGTCCGGCACCGATGATGACTACAGAGCGTGGCATGTGTGGAGCGGAGAGATGAACCCGTGGCAATTGGTGAGTGGCGGATGTAGCGCCAATTCAAGACAACTCAAAGTGGTTGCATCAATGCAACGTGAACACCCGGAGCGGATCTACTTTAGGCGGTAAGCGTGGTGTGAATATCCATGAAACTGTTGTAAAGCGGCGCAGGAGCCAGGCGAATGATGTTTGGTGCGCGGAAGTCACAGACGATGCCGCGGCGAGTGAGTTCTGAGTGGCGCGCGCGGGCGTCTTGCGCAAAGGCAATACTGAGCTGCGCACCGTGAGTGCCAGGAGCGCTTGGGGTAAGCACCGTGCCCGCAGCGAGCGGCGACGTCGGCAGAAGTGAGCGCATGTACGTGGTCATGGCAAGACTCTTCGCTTGCAACGCTTCCATTCCTACACGGTCAAAGATCTGCAGACTTGCCAGGAGCGGAGCGAGCGCAAGAATCGGCGGATTGGAAAGTTGCCAACCGTCCGCACCTTCGCGCGCAATGAATTCTGGACCCATCGCAAAGCGTGTCTTTGGATCATTGCCCCACCAGCCAGCAAATCGCGGCAAGGAAATGTTCGTGCCGTGACGCTCATGCACAAAGCATCCGGCCACTGCACCAGGGCCGGAGTTCAGATACTTGTACGAACACCAGCAGGCGAAGTCGACATTCCAGTCATGGAGCTTGGCGGGCAGATTTCCAGCCCAATGCGCAAGATCCCAGCCAGCCATGGCACCAACTGCGTGCGCTGCAGCGGTGATGCGTTCAATGGAAAATGCTTGGCCGGTTGCGTAATTCACACCGCCAATCATGATGAGTGCCAACGTGTCGCCGGCAGCGCGAATGGCTTCCAAGATGTCTTCTTCGCGGATCAGTGCTTCACCGGTTCGCGGGCCGACTTCCAGTACTTCTTTCGCGGGATCAAGACCGCGCGCCCGCACGTGGGAATGCACTGCGTATGTATCGCTTGGAAATGCGCCGCGCTCCATGATGATCTTGGTGCGCTTACCTTCCGGTCGCCAGAAGCTCACCATCATGAGATGCAAGTTCACGGTCAATGAATTCATCATCACTACTTCGCCGACGCGTGCGCCGACCAAGCGTGCACCGAGTTCACTGAACTGCTCGTGGAAATCAACCCACGGGCGGCGTGAGAGCACGTGACCCTCAACGGCAAGGCGCGACCAGTCATCCAATTCCTCTTGCACCATCACCCGTGCCGTACGCGGCATGAGCCCCAAGGAATTGCCACACAGGTACGTGAATGGTCGACCGTCTTCGCTGAATGGGTGTTCAAACTCCGCGCGCACGGTTCGCAACGGGTCCGCCGCGTCGAGCGTGCGTGCGTATTCGGCGGTTGTGTCAACTGGTGCGGCGTGAGCGGTCATAGTCATGAGCGTGCATTCACATGAGGTGCGGGTGATTCGTATGCAGCGCAGCGCACCGCTTGTTCGGCGCGTGCACCAAGAAATGCTGCAGCTGATCCATGCAGGATGCTGGCGCGTGTTTCTTCGTCAAGCCACGGAGCGGCGCGCACAATAGCGCCGGGCGAAAGTTCCCCAAGCGGGAACGGGTAGTCGGTACCAAGCGCAACCTTGCCCTGCCCCGCTACCGAAAGCAAAAGTCGCAACGCTTCCGGATCATGCACCAGCGAATCAAACCAAACGCGCTTGATTGCTTCGCGTGGCGATTCGTTGGTTGCCGTCTGGCACAAGTCCGGTCGTTCGCGGAATCCGTGTTCCCAGCGACCGATGGTCATCGGCGCCGCACCGCCGCCGTGAGCAAATGCAATGCGTAACGACGGCAGTTTCTCCATCACGCCACCGAAGCACACGCTGCCAACGGCAAGCGAAGTCTCGGCAGGCATGCCGACAAGCCATGGGAACCAGTGCCGCTCCATGCGATCCGCGCCACACATCTCCCACGGGTGAACGAAGACGCATGCTCCAAGCGCGGCAGCAGCTTCAAGCACTTCGACAACGGAAGGATCATCCAAGTTGCGACCGTTGACGTTGGAACCAATCTGCACGCCAGGCATGTTGAGTTCACGAACGCAGCGTTCGAGTTCGCGAATCGCTAAACGCGGGTCTTGCATGGGAATGGTGCCAAGGCCGACGAAGCGATCCGGCGCGTGGCGCACCACTCCCGCGATGTGGTCATTCAGCGTGGCAGAAAGATCTGCTGCATCGGCGGCCTTCGCCCAGTAGCTGAACATGACGGGCACCGTACTCAGCACTTGCACACGCACACCGGCCGCATCGCAATCAGCAGTGCGCGCGGTTGGATCCCAGCAACTTGAGTGGATTTCCCGGAACATCCGCCCGTCTTTCCACAAACGCGCGCGACATGCAGCACAATGCTCAATGCTAACCCAACCGGGATAGCCATACTTGGCACAGAGGTCCGGCCAGCGCTCAGGCAAGATGTGCGTGTGCAGGTCGATCATTGGATGTTCAGTACGGGCGCATCACACGCGTGCCACACTTCTTGCAAGTGCACAGCGCGGGATCGGCCCAGAACTCTTCCATGGCCTTGGCGAAATGCTGCACGATGTCCTTACACACAAAGACTTTGTCATAGACAAGCTCTTCGCACTTCTGGCAGAAGAACATCAGGTGCTCCGGCTCGGTCTCCGGGCGACGGCGCTCGATCACCATGCCCAATGTATCTGGACCGCGCTGCGGGCTATGCGGAACATTGGGCGGAATGAAGAACGTCTCACCTTCGCGGATCGGAACATCGCGGATCCCGTTGATGTCGCGGATGCGAACGGTGATATCGCCCTTGAGTTGAATGAAGAACTCTTCGCTGTTGGTCATGTGGAAATCATTGCGAGCATTGGGCCCAGCGATGATCATCACAAAGAAATCTTTGCCGCTGTAGAGATACTTGTTGCCGACCGGCGGCTGCATCATGTGCCGGTTCTCGGTGATCCATTGCATCAACGCGATGGAACTGGCCACGGTGCCGTCAACGTTGAGGCCGGTGGCATCACCAAACTCATTCATCGCGCGGGTGGTAGTTGTCGCCCCGGCATCGGTACTGCATCCGTTCGGGCCGCAGCACGGAGATTGCGATGCAGAGCTAGCGATGATCGGATTGATGGTCGACATGCCCGAAAGATACCCGCGGGCGCGATGCGGCCGACCGCTCGCGAATGTGCCAAGGGAGGGAGGGACGGAGGCACACGGGCGCCTCGTTGCGCATCACAGCCGCGTGCGGATCGCCCACAGGTCCGGGAAGAGCGGATTGAAGAGCGTGGTTCGGAGATAAGCGACGCCCGGACTACCGCCGGTGCCCTGCTTGAATCCAATGGTGCGCTCCACCATTTTCACATGGCGGTAGCGCCATTCCTGAATGCCCTCGTCAAGATCCACAAGCAGTTCGCAGACACTGCGTTCGGTGGGATGGTTGTGATAGAGGTCAAGCAATGTTTCCTGGAACGCCGGCCACTCTTGCGGCGGCTGAGTGACATCACGAGCAAGAAGCTCGGCAGGAACCGGATAGCCGCGCAGCGCCACAAACTTTGCAAACGCATCGAAGAGCGTTGGCTTTCCCCAGCGGCGTTCGATCGCAACGCGGTCTGGCGTTCCTTCTGGATAGTGAGTGAGGACGCGCGGATTCTTGTTGCCAAGCAGGAACTCAAATTCACGGAATTGCGCGCTTTGGAATCCGCTGGAGTTTGCCAAGAAACTACGGAAAGAAAGGAACGAAACCGGCGTAATGGTTTCGATCACATCAACCTGCTGCACCATGGTCTTCAAGATGGTGAGCATGCGCTGCAATGTTGCACATGCTTCGGGTACTTGCCCCGCGGTCAGGCATTCAGCAAGGCGATCGCCTTCATGGAGTTGCTGCTTGAACCACAGTTCATACACCTGGTGAATGATGATGAAGAGCATCTCATCGTGTTCCGGGTCCGCACTGTCGGGGCGGTGTGAAAGCGGGCGCTGCAGCGAGATGAGTTGCGGAACGCACAGGTAATCGCCGTAGGTCAGGTTCATGTTTGGATTCTCTTCAGGCGATTTAGAGCAGCGTTCCGGTGAGGATCACCTTGGCTACCAAGAAGTAAATGACCAGGCCAGTGACATCGACCAGTGTCGAAACTGCTGGCGCGGAGCTTGTTGCTGGATCAATTCGGAGTGCGCGCAGTAGAAACGGCAGCATGCTGCCCGCGATGGTGCCCAGGCAAACTACGCAAATCAGGCTGATAAACACCACTGTTGCCACTAAGTACGGATGTCCGCCGTAGTCATACCAACCCAATTGCTGCCACACGACAACCCGAATGAAACCGAGTGAGCCGAGCCAACTTCCGAGCACTGCGCCGGTGCCGAGTTCACGCAAGAACACGCGCCGCCATGCGGCGCCTGGCAGCTCGCCAAGAGCAATCGCGCGCACTACCAGCGTGGCGGCTTGTGAACCAGTATTTCCACCGCTAGAAATGACCAGCGGAATGAACATTGCCAGCATCACGGCCGACGCCAGTTCTATTTCAAAGTGGCTCATTGCAGTGGCGGTGAGCATTTCGCCAAAGAACAACACGGAAAGCCATACTCCGCGCTGACGCAGCAATTGCCAGAAAGGGGTGCGTGAATACGGTGTGTCCACCGCTTGCACGCCACCAAATCGGAGTTGCGTTTCCGTGTCTTCCGTCTGGGAGATATCAAGTGCATCATCAACAGTAATGATGCCGAGCATGTGCCCGCGCTCATCCACAACCGCAAGAGCCGACCGGTCGTAGCGCTTAAACAGGCGCACCACTTCAGGAAGATCGGTGCGTGCTGGAATAGAGACCAGCGTGGCTTGCTCCAGATCACCAACCAGCGCGTTCGGGTCTGCCCTGACAAGGAGTCCAAGGCGCACATCAAAGAGGA
This sequence comes from Phycisphaerales bacterium, assembly GCA_044377725.1. GTDB lineage: Bacteria > Planctomycetota > Phycisphaerae > Phycisphaerales > SM1A02 > UBA966. The sequence goes on along the minus strand of JBILYM010000022.1, from coordinate 525 downwards.
GCGCGCCCGCGGCATCAACAACGTAGAGAACGTTGAGTGTCTCGACGCGGCGCTCAGACCGGCGGATGGAATCGAGCGCCTCAGCAACCGTCATGCTCGGGGCGAGACTGATGTACTCCGGCGTCATCACGTGACCGGCGGTGCCTTCGGGGTAGCCAAGCAGTGTGCGCGTTGCTGCGAGCGCTTGCGGGCTCAACGAATCAAGAATCCGCCGTGTGACTTCTGCTGGCAGGTCATCCAGCAGCGAGACGCGGTCATCGGGCGTCATGGCATTGACAAGCTCAAGCATCTGCTCGCTTGACAGCGAGGCGATGAGTTCCGCTTGTTGCTCCACTGGCAGGTATGAGAAGACCGCACCCGCACGATCCCGAGAGAGGAGCCGGAAGATGACGCCCTCGTCATCGGATGGCAAATCAGTCAGGATTTCTGCAATATCCGGGTCGTTGAGATCATTGAGCGCGCTGCGCAGCCCCACCCAATCGCGTTGCGCGATGAGGTCTTCAACTTCAACTTGGAGTAGGTGAC
>JBILYM010000153.1:0-5405 GCA_044377725.1 Phycisphaerales bacterium | reverse complement strand
GATCCTTGCGGACATCAATGCCTTCCTTCTTGCGGAAATCTTCGGCCAAGAAGTCAATGAGCTTCTGATCGAAGTCGTCACCACCGAGGTGGGTGTCGCCGTTCGTGGAGAGCACCTCGAACACGCCGTCGGAGATGTCCAAGATGGACACATCGAACGTTCCGCCGCCGAGGTCGAAGACAGCGATCTTCGCATTGGTCTTCTTCTCAAGACCGTAGGCGAGTGCCGCGGCCGTTGGCTCGTTGATGATGCGCTCGACCTTGAGACCAGCAACTTCGCCAGCGTCCTTGGTGGCTTGACGTTGCGCGTCGTTGAAGTACGCGGGCACGGTGATGACGGCGCGGGTAATGGTTTCGCCAAGGAACTCTTCGGCCTGACGCTTGAGGTCAGCCAAGATCATGGCGGAGATTTCCGGCGGGGAATAGTCCTTGCCGCGGATGCCAACTTTCACCATTTCGTCCGGAGCACCCTTGATGGTGTAGGGCACCAACTTCTCTTCGTGGCCCACCTCACTGTGACGGCGACCCATGAAGCGCTTGATGCTGAAGACGGTGTTGCTGGGGTTGGTGATCTGCTGGTGCTTGGCGGTCTGGCCGACGAGCCGTTCGCCCTTCTCGGTGAAGCCGACCACCGAGGGGGTGGTGCGCTGACCGACGGAGTTGATGATGACCTTGGGCTGGGAGCCTTCCATGACGGCGACCACGCTGTTAGTGGTGCCGAGGTCGATTCCGATGATGATTGATTTGGTTGACATAGTGAGTTGATTCCCTTTCGGTGAGGATGGGTCGTTGGTGGGGGAGGGGGCGTTGTGCCCGCGCCATGGAGATAAAGCAACCCGCGTGCCAGTCCGTGGGGCGCCAATTTGGGGTGAAACTGGCCGATTTCCTGTCCCATTCGGTGCCGCCGTGGCGGGGATCTGCCGTTCTGGCAGCACCCGGTACGAACGCGGGGTACGGGGGCGGTTGCCGGTGGAGTTCCACGCTGGAGTTCCGCTCTAGGATCGGCGACCCCAATGACATCCGTACCGGACCGATCCATGCTCTCCTCTTCAGACCCAATGCCGCACGTTCCAAGTGACAGCCTGTTGGCCGCGGCGATTGCCGCCGTGGTTCCTGCGCTTCCCGCAGCCCGCCTCCTTGGCGAGACGTTGGCATCGGTGCGGCCCATTGAGAAGGGCGACGGTTCGCCCGTCACCGCTGCTGACTATGTGTTGCAAGCGCTGGTGGTGGCAGGACTGCGCGCTCGCTCCGCGGACGGACGCGTTCCGCTGTTCGGAGAAGAGCACGCCGATGTGTTGGCCAGCAGCGGGCGCCCCGACGTTGAGCGACTGGTAGTGGATGCCATTCGCAGCATGCTCGGCTGGTGCGATCGCGCAGCGGCACTGCGCATGATTGATGGTGATGCTCCACGCGCTGGCGAGCCGTACTGGACGATCGACCCGATTGATGGAACGAAAGGATTTCTGCTGGGCATGCAGTGCTCGGTGTGCTTGGCGCGCATTGAAGGAAGCCGCACCACCGTGGGCGTGTTGGGCTGCCCGCGCATGGGTTTGCGTGGTGATATGGCAGTGCACACTGGTGGACCGGGTGTGATCTACGCGGCAGCGCGTGACATGGGCGCGTTCGAATGCGATGCTTCAGGCGCCGTGCAATCGCGATTAACCCTCAACGCGTGGAACGGTTCGGCTCCGCGTTGGGCACGTTCATTGAATCGCAGTAAGAGTGCAGTACCTTCGCGGCTCGAGCCGTGCATTGCGGCACTTGGTCCGTTCACCAATCAAGAGATGGACAGCCAGTGCAAATACGCGCTGCTTGCTCGTGGCGATGCTGATTTAGTGATTCGGATGCCGCGCGCGCCCGGACATTCGGAGTGCATCTGGGATCACGCATCTGGGACGCTGATTGCAGAGGTAGCGGGCGCGTGCATCACCGACGCGCACGGGCGCGAGCTTGATTTCTCGCACGGCGAAACGCTCGCTGCGAACGTCGGCATCGTGTGTACGGCCCGCGGCTTGGAAGCGCGCGTATTGCAAGCGCTGGCGGCGCTTGCGGGAGCGGTGCCAGCGTGATGGCGCCCAAGCCAACACGTCAGCCGATGACCGGATGGGCGTTTGCGCTGGCCGTGATGGTGGTGCTGCCCGTGTCACTCATTGCCGCTATCTGGATCGCCGCGCAGATTGCACGTGATCAGTGGGTCTGGAGCCAGTGTGTCTTCTGGGTGCCGGCGTGGGTCATGTTCGTGGTATTTGCTTTCGGCGCGTGGGTAGCGCGGCGATCATTTGGAACCCCGTTGCCAGCGCGCACCTTGTGTATTGCACTGACTGCCGTAGCGACGTGGAGCGCGGCACGATTTCTCCGCCATGATGTTGGTTGGCAACCAGTAGCGGCTACTGCCACGTCTGACGATGTGGTGATTACCCACTGGAATCCGCAGTGGCCGGGTGACCCTGCGCTGGCGTGTGGCCGCGCGCTGGCTGGGGTGATTGGCGATGTGGCAGTCATCAGTAGCCCGGGTTCCATGTTCCGATCGGCTGCTCGCGATGAGTGGCTGCCGGATGGAATGCGCAGCGTTGATCTTGGAGTTGTTGCCATTGCTTCCCGCCTTCCTATCTTGGAGTGTCGCGTCCTGTGTCATGAATCGATCGCGCGCATCGGTACGGTGTGGCTTGCGTGGCTGGTGGTGCAGTCGCCCACCGGGGCGCCGATTCACATTCTTGCCGTTGACATGCCATCGGCTCCGTGGGTGGCGCGCGGTCGATTGGCGAACGCTTTGCATGGTGTGCTGCGACGCGTGGCGTTGCCCGCGGCGCCCGATGTTGTCCTTGGTGATTTCAATTGCACGCCCGGTAGTTGGGTGATCGCCGAAATTGCAAACGGTTGTAGTCCCGCCCCGCCATGGCGCGCGAGCGGTTGGCTGTGCACCTTTGAACGCCCGTGGGCGCTGTTGCGGATCGATCAGATGCTGGCAGGTGAGCGGCTCGCGTGGCGCGGATATCGCACGTTTGACCTGGGATTCAGCGAACACCGCGCGCAGCAAGGTGTGCTGACGAGTCCGCGTGTTGAGAAGTAGAGGTCATCCGTGATCTGGCGGCACGGTGGTTCTGGTTACCCACGTGCGCCGATGGCTGCGCGGCATTGCTGCGACTGCGTTAGGGGCTGTCAACTTGCGGCTGTGGGTTGATTTCATCCCAGATGCTGTCGAAGTTCACCGATGATGATGCACCCGCGACTACAGCATTCTCCGGAATCTGGTTGCGCAACTGATTGCCCGTGTCAGCCCACCACTCGATGCTGAGGTCAGCCATCATTCGGTTGAGACCGCTCTCATGATTGAAATCGGAACGGGTTCGTAGTCCATCGGTGAGGAGGAGAACGTCACTACCGGAGTCGATGGTGATGGCTGTCTCACGCGTCCCTTGCACTCCTGCGCGCAATTGCCGAAGGATGTGCCCAGAGTAGTGATAGTTCGTATAGATCTGTACCTGCTCACTCGCCGAGTCCTTGCTTGCGTAGTCTTCTGCGTAGCGACCGAAGGAATGGTCGCCGTGATGGCTTGGGCAGTAGAGGCATTGGCAGTTGCCGAGGTATCCACCCTTCACCAAGAGTCCCAACCCATCCCAACCAGCGTTGCCCGGTAGGCCGCCGTTCTGCACGCGTGAGGCCATCAACTCTTGTCGCAGGTGAGTGCCCATGGCATTGATGCTCGGTGGAACCCGGCTGTTTGACTGCATGCCGTAGGCCACGGTCGCTGTACCAACCTGACGCTGGTGGGAGCCGCACTGGAGTTTGCACGACGCCTCCCGTGCTGCGCGCAGCGATGGCAGCAGAATGCCGCACAACACCGCCACAATACCCATGCAGACAATCAGTTCAATGACGGTGAAGGCCCGTCTTGAGGCGAATGCACCGCTCGCGCCGCTGAGAGACGGCTTATGGAACAACGAATATGGGAGACCTGTTTTCTTGGTCATCACGTAGTTCGCAGAGGGCTGGGAGGGCACGCACAGCAGCGGTCACGTGTAGTTTGCCACCATCTGAGCGAAACTCAATCGAAATCTGAACGAATTCTGGTGGAATAGCGTCTCAATCCCCGAGAGTCGGAGGCACACTCTGTGTTGTCGGCCCTGTCAATGCTCCTTGCGGAAGGGAGAACCCTTGGAACCTGCTGAACATGATGACTGGCTCTTGATGCAGAAGGTCGGCGAGGGCGATGAAGCGGCCATGGCGGAGCTGTACGACCGCTTTGTGGGGCTGGTTTACAAGACATCCCGGCAAATGATGCCATCCCGAGCCGAGGCTGAGGATGCGGTTCAGGAGACCTTTATCCGTCTGTGGCAGACCGCGGACCGGTTTGACCCCAATCGCGCCAAACTGGTGACGTGGGTCATGCTGATTTCTCGCCGGCATTTGATCGACCGATTACGGCGTAAGAGTGCGCGCCCGGAGCAATTGGGGCTGGATTCATCGGTCGATTTTCTTGGACCGGTGGTGATGCCGCCGCGCGATGTGGGTGGAAATCATGACCTGGAGATTCTGCAGCGTCGGGTGGCTGAACTGCCGGAATTGCAACGAGTGGTGATCGAGCGGACCTACATCCAAGGGTTCACCCTCCGTGAGGTGAGCGAGCAGCTCAATGCTCCGCTGGGAACGGTGAAAAGCGCCCTCAGCCGAGGGCTTGCTCGGCTCCGCGACCGCCTGATGTCTGATAACAAAAATCATGGACAAGATTCTTCGGCTTAAGGGAGCCGATCGATCGTGGCCTGCGAATGGGTCAGCAGTAACAACAAGGGGATTTGATGCAGTTCAATGATGGCAACAATTACAGTGACCGAATGACACCCGAAGCCGGGCGTGGGCCCGACTTGCGAGCACTTGCCGTGCTCGACGCCTTGGGCTTGCTCGATGATGTCGATGCGGCGCAATTTGATCGCGCGTTCCGTGATTCGCCAGCAGCGCTGCAGGCGGAGTTGCGGGTCATCCAGGCGGCGGCGGTTGCTGACCCGGCGTTCTTGTCCACGGAAGAGCCGTCCGCCGAACTGAAGTTACAGACGCTGACGCGGGTGATGACCGCCGTTGAGCAGCAAGAATCACAGTTTGCACCGATCGCCCTGATTGGACGGATGGCATCGCGCGGCAGTCGTCGCGTGGCGCGTTCGGTCGACACCAAGGACTTGGTTGAGCAGGCAATGGAACTCGCTGTCCTCCGCAAGGATGTCGAGCGGTTCACCGTCAGTTCGTACTACTGGCGTGCAGCCTCGATCGCGTTGACTGCGGCGTTAACGGTGGCGTTGGTGTTCCAGTTACTCAACAGTGGCTTTGCGCTGAAGGTTTCGGAATATGCGCTGGGTAATGCGTCGCCGAAACAGATCTTTCAGTCCCTGGATCACCCAGGCGCACTGGCACGGT
>JBILYM010000152.1:0-5431 GCA_044377725.1 Phycisphaerales bacterium | reverse complement strand
TGATCGGCAGCACCGCGAAGTACCGCTACGAAGTGCGCGACGGCGTGGCGACGGTCGTCAAGACCGGCGAGATCGACTTCGTCGATGATGGCAAGGGCAAGCCTGTCGGCATTGCGTCGCGCATCGGTATGCGCCCGCGCATCGCGTTCGGCAACTCCGACGGCGACTTCGAGATGCTCGCGTGGACGACTGCAGGGCAGGGCGCCCGGCTTGGCGTGCTGATCCATCACACCGATGCCGCCCGCGAGTGGGCGTACGACCGCGCGTCACACATCGGGAAGCTGTCACGCGGCCTCGACGAGGCACCTGCGCGCGGCTGGGTCGTCGTGGACATGGCGCGCGATTGGGCGGAGATCTTCGGGAAGGTGCAGTGAAGTCGTTGGATCGCATGAATACTGCGTAAACTTTGGACTTAACACGCCCCATGGCGCTTCCGCGTCTGGGGGCGTGTTTCTTCGTCAGGTTTCTTCTCTTACAGCGCTGACAGTTCGCGACACAGAGCAGCGAAGTCCACAAGATGATCTTGCACGATGGCGCGAAGTACCGCTTGGTTCAATGACTGGTACTGATGCACAACGATGTTGCGAAAGCCGACCATGGCGCGCATGCGGGCTGCGGTGGATTCGGACAACAGACCCGCGCGTTCCAAGATGGTGAATGCTTCTGCGCTATCGCTCGGAATGCCAAGGCGACGCGTGGAAACGACGCGCGAGGCGGCATCGATGGCTTGTTCGCAGGCACGCTGCAGGTTCAGCACCACGGCATCCTGCACAAGTTGATCCTTCAGCCGATCCAGGTCGCCCGCGACGAACGTGTGGACTTGCGCCACGCATCGGTCAATGCTGACCAGCTTCTGCATGAGTACGTCATCCGCCACGGAACTTCTCCTGCATTGCTTCAGTGGCCATACGGCGGTTGGACGCGAACGAGGCGTGGTCCGCTAAGACGTGCGTGGCAAACAGGTGGGCCTGCAGGGGGTCCGGCGCCGCCAGCAGGGTGCCTTGGTAGGTTGCCTCGACGCGGAGCAGCCCCGACGCAGCGCGCAAGTCAACGAGGTCCACGCGAGACCCGGCAATGCGCTCAAGCGCGGTGGCCGCGGCGCCCAGCGCCAGTGGATCGATGCGCCGTTCTGCAAGCACCGCCAAGTCAAGATCGCTGCGGGGCGTTGCCTCGCCACGCGCATGGCTCCCGAACAGCCACACGCCCAACATGCGAACCTGCGGCAGCGTGTGCACGAGGGTCTGCATGACCTGAGCGGTGAAGTCCTGTTGCCCAACCATGCATTGGAGTCTAAACCTTCAACATCAATGGCGCGACGGCAGGCAGTGCCGTTGGCCACGGCCGGCGGCCACAATCCACGCCCCCAAGCGCTCACGCGTCTGGGGGCGAGTGGGCTTTGGCAGGTGGGTGCGGCTTTGTCCTCATTCGGCGATTGCGGCCAGGAAAGATTTTTCGGTCGCAGCGCAGTCAGAACCGCGTTTTTTCACTCACGATGAAAATCTCAAAAAATGCATGATGGGTGGGGGGGAATTTCGTTCTTGTATGTGGAGCGCGATATCAGACGCAGGTGAAAACTGCAAATGATGAACGCAGCTCAAGAAACGATTGTCCTAGTGGGGCAAACGAATGTCACAACCGCGCCGACGGTTTCGGCTACCTCATGCCTACACGGGAGTGTGGGCCAAACGGGCGAAAGCCCAGTACGGAGTTTCAAATGCGGAACACAACTTTCACTTCTTCGGTAGCGGGTGCTTTGCTGTTTGGCGGAACGCTTGGCGGAGCTACTGCGGCGAATGCGGGAGTGACCACTCTTGATTTATCGACGGCCGGTGCATATGGCAGTGGTGTCAGCGTCAACCAAACTGTTGGTGGTCGTAGTGGTGTGACAAAATTGGCTGGTCCGTTCGGAATCCTTTGGGGAAGCGCAACTGGTGGCAGCCGGCCCAATAGAGCCACGACAAGCGGCTTTGGTATGCAAGCATCCGGAAACGCTGGCGTCGAACGCACCTCTGGCGCCGGCGGTTGGGCTGGAACTCAAGGCGCTCTTGTTTCCGACATCACTGGCGCAAGCTTTGATTGGTACAACTCCAACGCCTTACAGGGTCTTGGCGGAGGCTTCCGCTTATACCTTGATGTGTATTCGCCAACTGCGCAAGGCGATAACGAAGGATACGTCGTGTTTGATTTGTCGTATCTGGCTCCGAGCCAAGTCGGTGGGCAGTGGAATAGCACGGGCAATTACCTGACCGGCGCCACTGGCTATGCCACCTTTACACCGATTGTTGGCTCTAGCCCTAACCCATTCGGAACTGTCACTACTCGTCAAACCTTGGCGCAACTTCAAACAACGCTCGCAGGTTGGTCGGTCATGCAAATTGGCATCATTAATGATTCGGGAATGACTGTCTCCGTTGACAGTTTCACAGTTACATCTGTGCCCGCCCCAGGCGCGGTAGCTTTGCTCGGTCTTGCTGGCGCATTCGGTGGTCGCCGTCGACGCGCCTGACATTCACTCTGCACTCCACGTTGGCTTCGGCCAGCGTCCACACTCCACGCCCCCTGGCGCTCACGCGTCTGGGGGCGTGTGTGCGTTCTCCACCACATCGTTCGCTGTAGCATCGCGCACGCACGCATGAAACCAACCAAACCAACACGCCCAACTGCCGCGCCGAGCATGGAGCGCCAGAACGCCCTGCAGCGCATCAGTGACCTTGCACAATCCGGCAAGTGGGCCGAGGCCATCGCCGCCACCGAGCGCTGGCTGAAGCCCGGCTCGCGCGACGCCGACTTCATGCGCGTGCGCGCGATGCTGGAGGACCGTGCGCAACGGTTCGGTCTGGCCGTGCAGTGGGCCACGGCCGCCGAGGCGATTGCGTCGCACCCGGACACGTTGGTCATCTTGGGGCACGCCGCGGCGATCGCGGGCCGCACCGACGAGGCGCTTGCGCACTACCGACGAATCCTTGAGGCAGCACCCGGCGATGTGGGCACCCGCCTACTGATGGCGAAGGCGCTCGAGGCCGCCGTTCGAACAACGGAAGCCGCGGAGGTGCTGGATGCGCTTCGCCGGGACGTCACCGGAAAGGATCCCGCGCTTCTCTTACAGGTGCAGTATCTGACCGCCGCGGTGATGGTCCACAAGAAACAACTCGGGGAAGCGGTGGAAATCCTCGACCATGACGTCCTGCGCCCCGGTACGCCGGATCAGTGGCTTCGTAACGCGCTGTACCTACGCGCCAAGGCGTGCGATCGTCTCGGGCGCTACGACGATGCCTTCGAGAGCGCCGCCAAGGCCAACGCCATCGGTGATCCGCAGTTCGATCCGCAGCTCTACCGCGAAGGAGTGCAGGCCCTGATGGATCACTGGACTCGCGCCACGATGGCCGACTTTCCGTCGAGCCGGTCCGACAGCGCATTGCCCGTCTTTATCGCCGGCATGCCCCGCAGTGGCACCAGCCTGCTTGATCAGGTGGTGGATGCACACGCGCAGGCCGCAGGCGTGGGCGAGATGGCGGTGATCGAGCACTTTGCGCGCCAACTTGAAGGCGTGTGGGACGCCAGTCTGCCCGCGCCTGAGAGTTTCGGCCCCATGCGCGACCGCGCCTTCAAGAACGCCGCCGCGGCGTACATCGCTGAGTGTCAAAAGGAGGCGCCCGGTGCACGGCGCGTCGTGAACAAGGCGCTTGGCAACAACCGCATCGTGGGGCTGCTTGCGCGGCTCTTCCCAAAGACCCGGGTGATCCACGCCATCCGCGATCCGCGCGACGTGGCCGTGAGCTGCTTCATGGGCGGCTTCAACAACGCGTACTACCCGTGGACCGCGCGCATGGACTGGATCGCCGCCGCATGGGATGAGAGCCGCCGGCTCATGGAACATTGGAAGCGCGAGACCGACCTGCCGATCCTCGACGTGCGCTATGAAGAAGTGGTGACGAATCCCGGCGAGGAGTTCCCGCGCTTCATTGACTTCCTGGGCCTGGAATGGGACGAGGGCTGCAACCGCTTCCACGAGCGCAAGCGAACGGTCCGAACGCTGAGCTACGACCAGGTGAACCGCCCGCTCTACGCCACCAGCGTGAACCGCTGGCAGCACTACGAGAAGTTCCTCAAGGGCGTGGCCTGGCCTGCCTACGAGTGACATCGCTGACCGCCACTCCACGCCCCCAAGCGCTTCCGCGTCTGGGGGCGTGTGGGCGTTGGCCGGTTGGGCGCGAGTTTGTCCTCTCCGGCGAGGGTGGTCAGGAGCGATTTTTCGGGCGCAGCGCAGTTAGAACGGTCTTTTGTTCAATCACGATAAAAATCTAAAAATGCATGTGGGCGGGGGGTGGAGATTTCGTTCTTGTTTATGGAGCGTGACATCAGACGCAGGTGAAGCTTGCCAGTGATGAACGCAATTCAAGAAGCGCTTACCCCGGTGGGGAAAGCGTATGTAACAACCGCGCCGACGGTTTCGGCTATGTCGCGCCTGCACGGGAGTGTGGGCCAAACGGGCGATAGCCCAGCATGGAGTTTCAGATGCTGAACAAGACTTTCAACTCTTCGATGGCGGGTGCGTTGCTGTTTGGTGGAACTCTGGGTGGCGCCACGGCCGCGAACGCGGGCGTGGTGGGCATTTCCGGGAATACGTCGGCGGCAACTTTGCAATTGGCGTATGACGGCTCGGCGTATCAATCATTCGGCAACTTCGGCAGCCCCATGGACGGCCCCGTGTCTTTTAGTGACAGCACCTATGGGTCGATCACTTGCAGTCAGTTCACCGCCAGCGGATTCTCACTGGTAGTAAACAGCACTGCCTTAGCAAACGCGCAAACTTTCTTTGTCCAGCAGGAATTCACCGTCACAGCGGCTGTGAATTTCACGCTGACTGGCTACCTGCCATCAGCGGGCTCGGGCAGCTCCAACATTTCTAATGGGGCTACTATCTACGCGGACTCCGGCAGCGCTCTCGGTGCCTTCAGCACCTCTGGCACTCTGCAGGCCGGTACGTATAGATTTCAATACACGAACGGGGGCGGCGGGTCGCAGAACCGCACGCTCTTTGACCTCTCCTTCAGCGCTGTCCCCGCCCCCGGCGCCATCGCGCTGCTCGGCGCAGCCGGTCTGATCGGCGGCCGTCGCCGTCGCGCCTGACATCTCTCTGCAATTCACGCTGGCCCCGGCCAGCGTTCACACTTCACGCCCCCAAGCGCACCCGCGTTTGGGGGCGTGTGTGCGTGAACCATCGATTTTCTAAATTTGTCAGAAACAAATCGTCATATATTAGATATAAGTACAGACGAATCGTATGATCTCCCGCATGACCTTCAGTCAGTCTCCATCCCTGCCTGTCCGCGTGAGCCGCGGTGGCGTGCTGCGAAGCCGCGACCTTGAGCGGCTCGGTGTGAGCCGTACCTCGGTGGGCGCGCTCCTCGAGTCCGGCGACCTTCTCCGC
>JBILYM010000151.1:0-5468 GCA_044377725.1 Phycisphaerales bacterium | reverse complement strand
CACCACAATGTAATCACTGCCACATCGACCAAACAGGTACAGCCCACCTGCAACCTCGCTGTTACCAAGCAGCGCTGCCCCGGCCATCGCGTTGTACCAATTTCGATTGACGCGCCGAAATGGAAGCACTGCCACAAAGCTCTGCTTGTCCACGCGCTTCATCGTCAGGCCCGATCGGAACGCGTACGGAAGCCAAATCGATGCGAAAGCCTTGCGCACCAAGTTGCTCTTCATACTGACGCGACTCAGCCACGCCTCGACGCGGTCGAGAATCCCCATCGTCGGCAGTGCCGTGCGCGCGGAATTCCCATCCGCGGCGACGCGGTCATTGACTTGGTTGGGTTCGACGTTAGCGCTTGACATAGCAGGACGGAGGATCCTACCTGTATTTGTAGGTCAGATTTGCCGTGCAACATGGACGGTAATCGTGTGAAATCCTCGATTATGCAACACCTCGCCGTCTGTTCTTGGAGCTTGCGCACTGATTCGCCGGACGCGTTGGCTGACGCCTTGCACCGCTGCGGTATTCACGCCGTGCAGTTGGCGCTTGTGCCATGCTTCGAGCAGCCAGCCACATGGGGAAACGCCGTCGCCCAACTGCGCGCCCGCGGCATCACCGTTGTCAGCGGCATGCTGGCGACCGTCGGCGAAGATTACTCATCGCTGCAGTCCATTGAACTCACTGGCGGTGTTCGTCCTGCAACAACGTGGGCGCGCAATCAGGAACTCGCCAGCGCTACCGCCGCACTTGCGGGCGATCACGGCGTTCCGCTCGTCACACTTCACGCGGGATTCCTTCCGCATGATCGCTCGAACACCGAACGTGCTGCCATGATCGATCGCCTGCGTGTCATCGCTGACATCTACGCAGACCGCGGCGTGCGCGTGGCCTTTGAAACTGGGCAGGAAGATGCGAACACATTGCTCGCAGCGCTTGGGGACATTGCGCACCCGAACGTTGGAGTCAACTTTGATCCAGCGAACATGATCCTCTACGGAATGGGCGATCCCGTGGCGGCGCTGCGTGCACTGGCGCCCCACGTCTGGCAGATTCACGTGAAGGATGCGGTGTCAACGAGCGTCCCTGGGACATGGGGTCGGGAAGTGGTTGCCGGCACCGGCGTCGTCGATTGGCCTGCCTTCTTTGCAGCCGTCGCAGCGCTGCCCCGAACCGTGGACTTGGTCATTGAGCGCGAGGCTGGCCCAACGCGCGAGGCGGACATCATGGTTGCGGCATCACTTGTGCGCTCTGCGCACGCTGGCACCATGTGATTGCCGATCGCCACGCGAGCGAGCATCCCGTCCCAGCATCAATCGCCTACGATTCTCATATGCCTACTTATGTCTACGCCATCATCAAGCCAGACGGCACCGAGGGCGAGGTCTTTGAAGTCTTTCAAAAACTCACCGATCCGACGCTCACGCACCACCCGGAAACGGGCGAGCCAGTCCGCAAGTTGATCGTTACACCGCAAGTGCAGACATCAAGCGACACGCAACGATTCTCCAAGAACAATCTCGAGCGCCTGGGCTTTAGTCGTTTCGAACGCAAGGGCGACGGGCACTACGAAAAGACCGCGGGCACGGGGCCGGACACGCTGAACGCGGGCGACTGAGGTGGACGCGCTTGCGGGGGGGTGCGCGTTGATGCATCACGATTTCCCGACTGGCCCTGATGCAACACGGTTGCGTACTGGCCCGCATCCGCCTTACGAGGACGGCCGCTGAGCGCGGCCCAGTCCTCTCCGGCGCTTGCGGCCAGGTTGCGAGTTGTTGCATCACGCTTTCGTAGTGGCCCTGATGCAACACGCTTTCGTACTGGCCCGCATTCGCCTTACGAGGATGGCCGCTGAGCGCGGCCCTATCCTCTCCGGCGCCTGCGGCCAGATCATGACGTTCCACAATCCTTGGCATGCAAGTGCCTTCCGTATGCGAGCCCCCGCAGTGAGCACGGGATCCTCGGAAAGCGGCGTGTGAAACTGAGAAGTCCGGCAGTTGGACGTACGCCCCGTGGGTGCCAACCGGACGAACAGTTTCGCCCGAGGCTAAGCGGAACCTTGTGGAGCGCAGCCGTCCGCGTCCGAGGGTCCCGCGCGCAACGGAGGGGGCGGGGGACGTCTCAACTCACTTCACCGCACGCCTTCGTACTGGCCCGCATTCGCCTTACGAGGACGGCCGCTGAGCGCGGCCCTGTCCTCTTCGGCGCTTGCGGCCAGGTGGGGTGTTCCGCAGAATGTGGAGTTCACGCCGTTGGTCGGCTTGGATTTGTCGCGAGATGAGGGACATGGTTGTATGCCACCTGCATGCGAGTCATTGATTTACGATGTCAGTATGCCCGCTCCGGCTTCGGATCCCATCGCTCGCATGACTGAATTGCGCACGCTCCTTCACCGGGCGAACCGCGCGTACTACGTTGATGCCGAGCCATTCATGAGCGACACAGAATTTGATGCGCTCCTCGCCGAACTGCAGGCGCTCGAATCGGACCATCCACTGCTTGCGGATCCAAACAGTCCGACCCAACGCGTTGGTGGTGAAGTAGCTGATGGATTTACGCAGGTCAAACACCGCGTGCCCATGATGTCCGTGGACAACACGTATTCCGTTGCCGATTTGCGCGCCTGGTGGGAACGATGCGAACGCGCTCTCGGTCGGCCGTTTGCTGCTGTTGCGGATCCGAAGGTTGACGGCGTAGCCATCAGTCTGCGCTATGAACACGGACAGCTCACTGAGGCGGCCACGCGCGGTGATGGCACGACCGGGGATGTGGTGACGCACAACGTTCGTGCCATTGCATCGGTGCCGCTGGTGCTGCAGCCGCCAGCAGGCACGCCCATGCCGCCAGTGCTCGAAGTTCGCGGTGAGATATTCATGCCCGTCGCGAGCTTCGAACGCGTCAATGAAGAACGCCGCAACGCTGGCGAGCCGGAGTTCATGAATGCGCGCAATTCAACCGCGGGCACGTTGAAAAGCCTTGATCCAGCCGTGGTGCGCGCGCGTGGACTGAGCTTTCTTGCGCATGGTGTTGGTCATGTTGAGGACATTTCACTCCGCGGTCACGCCGTTGATACGTATCACAACTTCCTACTTGCGCTGCGCGCGTTCGGTGTGCCGGTTTCTGGTCTCGCAGTGCGCTGCGAATCAGCAGAGCAATGCATCGCAGAGATCGATCGATTTGCAAACGCCCGTGCCGAACTTCCCTATGCCGTTGACGGCATGGTGGTGAAGATTGACGCCTTCGCGGATCAACGCGAACTTGGCGTCACTGCCAAAGCACCACGTTGGGCGGTTGCATTTAAGTATCCCGCTGAGAAGAAGCCCACGATTCTCACTCGCATCGACTGGCAAGTTGGCAAGGGCGGAACACTTACACCGCGCGCATCAATGGAGCCGGTGGTGATTGCTGGAAGCAAGGTGCAACACGCATCGCTGCACAACATTGATGAAATCCACCGCAAAGATATTCGGATCGGTGACACCGTCATTGTTGAGAAGGCGGGGGAAATCATTCCGCAAGTGGTCGAGGTAGATCTTTCCAAGCGACCAGCGCACGCCACACCCGTCGAGCCTCCAACCGTGTGTCCAAGTTGTGGCGAAGCGGTCACCAAGGAAGGTCCCAAGCTCTATTGCACGAATGCAGCCTGTCCCGCGCAGTTCAGCGAGCGCTTGAAGTGGTTTGTCGCTCGTGGTCAAATGGATATCGATGGTCTCGGTGACAAGATCGTGGACGCACTGATCAAGGACGGCCTGATCAAGAGCTTTGCGGATGTATTCACGCTGGACGCCGCGAAAGTTGCCGCGCTGACTTCCGAATCAACCAACAAGGCTGGCAAAGTGGTGGTTCGCAAGATTGGCGACAAGACCGCGCAATCCATTAATGCCAGTGCCACCGAAGCAAAGGGCAGGGGCCTGGCACGACTCTTGGACGCCCTCGGAATTTCCCACCTCGGTACCGGCAGTGCCAAAGCATTCGCACGTACCTATCCGGATCTTGAGGCGATGCTCGCTGCAAGTGTCGAAGACTTTCAACAGATTCCCGACATCGGTGAGATCACCGCTGCCAGCATTCACGCGGAACTTCACTCAAGCGCTATGCAGCGCGCGTTTACTGAACTGCGCGCCGCCGGTGTGAGCACAGTGAGTCCCATGTATTCCGCCACTCGCGAGGCTCCCGCAGGCTCGCCGTTTGCAGGCCAGACCGTGGTTCTCACGGGCGAACTTGTGCAGATGGATCGACGCGCGGCCATGGAAAAACTAGAATCACTGGGCGCCAAGGTGTCTGGCAGCGTGAGCAAGAAGACCAACTTGGTGATCGCTGGTCCAGGCGCCGGCAGCAAGCTGGCCAAGGCCCAGGAACTGGGAGTTCCCGTCTGGGATGAAGCCCAGTTCATGGCGGCAATCAAAGATCTTTGAGAGGGCTGGCGGCCCGACCTCACGCCGCCCGAATCGCAGCGCCGCGCTCCGCCACTTGGTTGCGCTTCATGATCAATATCGGTTCGTCACGTCATCACTTAACGAACGTAACCGCGCCCGTAGCGCTCACTTCACAACTACTAGCGCGTCCATCGCGCTGCGTGAATCGCACCTTCAGCGGTCCGCCGCCTTCCAGCGGTAGTACTTCGGCCCACGTCCACGCATCAGCCTCACGATCGGACTGCGGCACCAACAGCACGCTGGCACTTGCATCAGTGGCATCCATTTGGCGCAGGCAGAATGTGGGAGCCTTGCCTTCTTCGCGGCTGACGCTCAGGAAGTAAGCATGACCGCCAAGAGTGACGGCCGGAAAGTCCACGCGTGGCGTTACGCGAAAGAGCGTTCCGCCAAAGAATTTGGCTGCGAAGAACGCGAGCACCAAAAACAGTACGAAGCCAATGGCAAGACTGCGAAGAAAGAGCAGAAGTTGATTCACGGTGTGATTGTAAGCCCGAATTGCCACGCCACTACTAGCACAATCCCAGCGACCAGAAGCCGCCACCATCCAAAGAGTGCCAGGGTGTGTCGCCCGAGGTAGCGCACCAAGAAGTCGATTGCTAGCGCTGCGCTCGCCCATGCGACGAGGAGCCCGCACACCAATGGCAGCCAGCCGCCGATTTGTTCCAGGAATTCACTGGTGTGTCCCGCCTTCACGATCTTCATGGCGCTGTACCCGCTCGCCGCTGTCAGCGTCAGTAACCCCAGTAGGAAACTGAATTCAGCAGCAGCGACGCCGCTCAGGCCAACCAAGAGTCCCGCCAGAATCGTCACGAACGATCGACTTGTTCCTGGCCACAGTGCTAAGCATTGGAAGAGTCCGATGAAGAGTGCTTGCATGGCGTTCATGCGCGCCAAGGCAGCGCCCGTGAAGTCCGTGCTGCCGCCAGTGACCGAAGCAGTGGTCGCCGCGCGCAATGATGAGTCGCGCTCGGTTGCTAGCTTGCGTGCTTGCCACGGAGCGATCGCCAGCATCACCACGCCGCCCACCGCCAACG
>JBILYM010000150.1:0-5482 GCA_044377725.1 Phycisphaerales bacterium | reverse complement strand
ACGGATAGTCGCGGGGCGGCAGCATCGCTTGAATGCGGTGCTGACCAGTTCCACTCATCGGGCCGACGCCGAGTTTGGAATCCGCATCGAGCTGTGAAAGTTTGACGCGCTTGCGGAACATACGCAGCGCGTCTTGGAGGACGGAGAGTTCGAATTCTTGTGCGGCGGGAGTATTGGCGGCGGTGCCGTCGGCGGATGTTGCACCCGTATCAGACGACCCATCCGATGCCGGCTCCGCCACTTCTTCACCCTTCGCACGCGCGACAGCCCGCGTGAGTTCCGCGGTATCCCGCGCACCCACCAATCGCATGATTGCCTGCGGATCAATCTTTGCCTTCAAGAGCAGTTTGTGCATCGCTCCCCAATGCGGCCCGGCGGCCGACGGATCACAGGTCTGGATCCGCACGAGCGCGGCGTCAATGTCCTTTACAAGTTGCGGCTGGAGTGGGCTGGACATACGCGCACGATAGTCGCGAATTCCGTTTGAGTTGCGACGCGAAGCGCTACCCAACAATTCACCGAATCGTCACTTCAATCTGCTTTCCTGCCCGGTACGCCTCCGTGCCGGCAAGCACCAACTCGGTGAGACGGCCCGAATATTCGAAGTTGCATAGCGGAGCATTCGGCGCGCCATCACGGATCGCTTGTAACCACTCGGCGTGATGGCCGCGACTCGCTGCGATCGGCGTGATGCCCGTCGTGCCACTCGCCACACGCGCACTCCACTCCGCGGCGCGCGCGCCCGGCCACACCAGCATTTCGTCGTAGTTGGCAAACAGCGCGCCTTCCGTTCCCTGAAAACACACGCTAAATCGCCCGTGATAATCCTGCTTGTCCTTCGCACCAATCTCTTGCACGAACGGCGACATGCGACCTCCGTCAAACCAGCGCAGCACCAGCGGGTCAAGACTGACACCCGCCGGACCGGCCGCGATTCCCGGCATCGCCCATGAAGCCTCAAGCCATGCCGGCGTACCCACCGCATCAAGCGGCGGACCATCCGCGCGGACTTCCATCCGGAGCGGAATGGTGCTGGTGCCACCCTTCACTGCACCCGCGGGCAAATCCGCGCACGGTGCAAGCCCCAAAGCCCACACTGGTAAGTCCATGATGTGGCATCCCATGTCACCCAGTGTGCCCGATCCGTAAGCCCAATAGCGACGCCAATTCGCGGGATGAATTCCATTGATGTACGGAACATTCGGCGTTCCACACAGCCACCCGTTCCAGTCGAGCGTCGGCGGGCACACCGCGCCAGGGGTCAATTTGCCGTCGCCCCAACTCTTCAGCTGCCAACAATCAATTGCGGTCACACGACCGATCACACCCGCGCGTACTGCTTCCACCACGCGTCGATAGTTGTCAGTCGCGTGGATCTGCGTGCCCATCTGCGTCGGAACACGTGCGGCACGCGCCAACATTCGCAGCTCATGCGCCTGCGCGCGTGTGTGCGTGAGCGGCTTCTCGCAATAAACGGGAATGCCTGCGCGCAGCGCCGCTGCTGCCATCGGAAAGTGCGCATGATCGGGCGTTGCAATGACGATGCCATCCAGGTCGAGCTCGCGTCGATACTCAACAATCTGCTGCCACTCACTGGCGCGCGCGGCATCTGGAAACTCCTTGCCGGCACGTTCGAGATACGCGCTATCAACATCACACAGTGCGACGATCTGCTCGCCGCGCACTTCTTGAATGTTGTCCCACGCTCGGTTTGCGGTGCCGATGCATGCAATGCGCAACTTGTCCGGACGCCGCGGTCCGGCTTCTTTAAGGAAAGCTGGCGCTGTTCGGGAAGAGACACAGCGCGCCAGAGCGGGTGTGAGCGCCAGGCCGGCGGCGGCCAACAGGAACGTGCGACGAGTAGCCATGCGTATCACGGTACCTGTCCGCGGAAGGACGCAGATACCTGCGGACACCCCATACGAGGTTGGGGCAACTACAAAGCAAAGTCGTGGCGGAATCGCGGCATAAATTGGTCCGGGAGGAACGGGAGCAATTTGTTTCGGTAGACTTTTGGCTCGATGGGGCAAATCGTGAACTACCGGTGCGGCGCTTGTGATTCCTCGTTTTCGTGGATGAGCGGCAGTGGCACGTTCACCAAGATGGCCCACTGCGGTACGTGCGGCGTTGCGCATGCTTGGCCACTGCACGGCGGTCGCAGGAAGACGCAAGTCACCAAGACACAGAAATGTAGTTGCGGCGGAACCGTGCGCCTTGACGCCAAGGTGCGCTGCCCCGGTTGTAAGGGAACCGACGTCGTCGCGAGCAGCGACAGCGCGCAGTGGGAGTGATCGATCCACCGTGATCACTGCCGCAACATGCGCTCTGCCGAGCGCCCAGTGGCTCCAATCGATTCAACAGCACGCTGTTCGACGTCATAAGGACCAATAAGCCGATTTCGGTTGGTTTCAGTGGGGGTATCAGCTATGCTTAAAATCGCTCCTAACTTTCAGCTGTAGAACCCATCCGAGGATCGAACCATGTCGAACGAGTATGCCACCACCGCGCGCCAACAAGCGTTCTTGGACACAGTTGAAGACACGCGCCACGAGCGCAACATCATCAACGGCCTGGCACCCTTCCTTGATGAGAAGGCACCCGCGGACATGTTGGGGCTTTACTCGTCAAACGAACTCGTTCAGTTGCGCGTTCTCAAGGGCACCGATCGGGACCTTGAAAAGCGCATGCCAGTGAAGGTGACGCGGCACTACTTTGAACTCGCCAAGACCAGCGCGCCGATTCGCCGCATCGTCAAGGCGGACCCAGCGGAAACCATGGACCTTGCGGGCTCCGAAGACCCCGGCTTCCAAATGGACTACAGCCCCGTCGAGGGCATGTTGCACAAATATGAGATGGGTCTTCTGTATGTCGTCTCCACATGCTCGGCGCACTGCCGCTTCTGCTACCGCGAGGAATTGATCGCGCGCAAGGAGATCACCCGCCAAGACGGCACCGTTGCCAAAAAGGGCATGGCCACCATTCCAGAGGTGACTGAGTTCATCAAGCGCTTCAACTCTGAAGTTGCCGCAAATGGTGGACGTCACCCAACCTGCGGTCGCGAAAAACTTCGCGAGGTTCTGATGTCGGGCGGCGATCCGATGGTGTTGAACAATTCAAAGATCGCGGCATGGCTTGGCGCGCTTGCAGAGGCGGGCGTTGAGTCGATCCGCATCGGCACCAAGGAAATGGCGTTCTATCCTGACCGATTTGACGAAGCGTTTGTGGCCATGCTTGATCGCTTCCATGAGACGTACCCAGACGTTGGCCTGCACATTGTGGTGCACTTTGAACACCCCGACGAATTCCTGGCCAAGGACGCTGACGGCAAATACATCCACAATGACAAGGGATTCTTGCAGTGGGTGCCCTCTACTGGCGCCGCCATGCAACGCCTGGTATCGCGCGGCTGGCTAAGCGTTGAGAATCAAACGCCCATCATGAAGGGCATCAACGACGATCCCGATGCGCTGCGCATTTTGCAACGCGAATTCAAGCGCGCGGGCGGTGAGAATCACTACTTCTTCTGTGGTCGCGACATCATCGCCTACCGCGCCTTCAATGCCCCCATTGAGACCGTGTGGAAAATCCTCAACGAATCGCAGAAGGGTCTGTCCGGCGTTGAAAGCCACGCACGGCTTTCCATTACCCACTACAAGGGCAAGACCGAAGTGTGCGCCGTGACCAATGAACCGATTCCTGGTCTCAAGGGCAGCGAGAACGGGGTTGTCATATTCAAAATCATGCGCAACTCTGGCTCCGCCAAAGACAAGGGCAAGATCTGCATCGTGGGCCGTAATCCAGAGGCGTTGTGGTTTGACGGTTACGCGGATCGTGTGCTGTATGACGAGGCCGGTCTGTTTGACTACTCGCGAGTCAAGAGCGCACGCGCCACGCACGCGGCAGCACCAACACCATCCTGCCGATGATCGATAAGCGCGTTGGTAGCACCCGCGAGGCGGTCGCCGACATCTTCGATGGCGCGACGGTCATGATTGGTGGCTTCGGCGAGGCAGGAAGTCCGATCGAGCTCATTCATGCCCTGATTGATCAGGGCGCGAAGGGCTTGACCGTGGTGAGCAACAACACCGGCACTGGCCTGGTTGGACTCGCCGCGCTTCTCCGTGCGGAGCGCGTCAGTAAGGTCATCTGCTCGTTCCCCAAGACCGCTGGCTCGACCGTGTTCCCCGATCTGTATCGAGCCGGGAAGATTGAACTTGAACTGGTGCCGCAAGGAACACTCGCAGAGCGGATCCGCGCGGGCGGTGCTGGAATTGTGGCGTTCTATACGCCGACTGCGGTGGGAACGCCGCTGGCAGAAGGTAAAGAGTCGCGCGTCTTCGGCAACCGTGAGCATGTGCTGGAATACGGCATTCGTGCGGACTTCACGCTGATCAAGGGTTGTACAGCCGACACGCACGGCAACGTGCTGTATCACCGCACCGCCCGAAACTTTGCGCCCATGATGGCTACTGCCGCAACCGTGACCATTGTGCAGGCCGCGGCAGTTGTTGAAGCTGGCGCGCTTGATCCAGAGGCGATCGTCACCCCGGGCATCTTTGTTGACCGCGTGGTGCATGTGTCGTCGCCGGCGCTGGAATCCGCGCTCAATGAAGCGGGAGCAAGTTACCCATGACGAGCGCCACTTCCGCCGGTTGGACGCGCGACGGAATCGCCAAGCGCCTGGCGCAGGACATTCCGAATGGTTCCTATGTGAACCTTGGAATTGGTATCCCTGAGCTGGTGGCAAGCCACGTGCCCGAGGGTCGCACGTTTATCTATCACACTGAGAACGGCCTGCTTGGCATGGGCCCCTCACCCGCCGCCGGCGAGAGTGACCCCGAACTCATCAACGCCGGCAAGCGCCGGGTGACCATGATGCCGGGTGCCGCGTTCTTTGACCAAGCCACCAGTTTCGCCATGATTCGCGGCGGGCATCTTGATCTCTCTGTCCTCGGCGCGCTGCAAGTAGCCGCCAATGGCGATCTGGCAAACTGGTCAACCGGCGCCGACGACGCCATTCCCGCGGTCGGCGGCGCGATGGACTTGGTGGCTGGTGTGAAGCGCGTGTTTGTCATGACCACGCACGTCACCAAGGAAGGTGAGCCGAAGCTTGTTCAGCGCTGCACTTACCCGCTCACTGGCCGCGGCGTGGTGACGCGTATCTACTCAGATCTGGCGGTCATTGACGTCACTGAGCACGGATTTGCGCTTGTCGAACTCGCCCCCGGCATAGCCTTTGACTTTGTGCAAGAGCGCACCGGTGCGCCGATCGTTACCAACTACGCTCGCAAGTGAGGAAACTCCATTGACCACCAACTCCACCACGGGCGCAACCACTCCA
The DNA here is from genome assembly GCA_044377725.1 of Phycisphaerales bacterium. GTDB lineage: Bacteria > Planctomycetota > Phycisphaerae > Phycisphaerales > SM1A02 > UBA966. Next base: position 141 of record JBILYM010000150.1, on the reverse strand, counting down.
GCCACCACTCCAGCAACCAGCCGCAGCGCGCAACTCTTTGAGCGCGCCAAGAAGGTGATGCCCGGCGGTGTCAGCCGCAACACCGTGCTGTGGTCGTCGGTTCCACCCTATGTGGCGTACGGCAAGGGTTGCCGCGTCACT
>JBILYM010000021.1:0-16358 GCA_044377725.1 Phycisphaerales bacterium | reverse complement strand
GCAGCGGTAGCTGCGGTGGGCAGCGCGCCGGCGTACCTCTTCTTACTTGCAGAAGCACAGATTGCTGCAGCACAGGACATGGGATTGAGTGCGGCCACCGCGCGCGCCATGGCGATCGAATCGCTGCTGGGCGCTGCAACACTGCTCGCAAGTGATGGGCGTGAGCCAGCGCAGTTGCGTGCTGCCGTCACTAGCGCGGGTGGCACCACCGCCGCCGCCATGCGCGTGTTTGATCAGGGCGGATTCACAGTGATGGTGGCGGCCGCCATGGAAGCGGCGCGTGCACGCAGCGCTGAGTTGGGGAAGTAAGGCGTCAGCCGCCCGCGCCCGTCACGAACGAATATGAATGGCGAAGCCGGAAGCGGCGTACTCAAGGGGGCGCGATTTCCGCATGGCATTACGCACGGAGCGCAAGCCGGAGGCAGTCATGGGGTGTTTCTGCAACTCTAAGAGCAGTGTGGTTTCAAAGAGCGTGGATTCGGTCCAGTCAACTTCTTCGCGGAAACCGGACACCGCCACCGCGCCGGTAGTGCGCAAGAACTTTCGGATGCGCGCCAGGGGCATGGCAATGGTGCGGCAGCCGCCGAAGTGGATGACTTTCCCCTTGCATTTTCCGGCCAAAATCTCTTCAAGGCGATCAATATGCATCTTCTCATCGGGGCGGCGCATGTCGCCGGGCAGCAGTAATCCGCGCCGGGAATGCATGGCGAGCCAAAGAATCTCAAAGCCGGTGTGCCGCTCTTGGAACCACTTGCGCAGGTAGTGCTCCAGTTCCGCGCGCGTAGCAACATCGCGATGGATATACGCCACGTGGTAGTCCGACGATCGAAGCAGTTCCAGCGCTGGGCGCACGCTCACGGTGGAGCGCAGGCCGAACCATTCGGACTCCAGGCAGAAGACACCTTTGCGATAGACAAGCACGATGGAATCGTAACGCGCGATCAGAAATCGCGGCGGCGGAACAGCCAGACGCATCCACTGAGCATCACTGCTTCAAACATTAAGCTTGTACCAATGGTCCAGAGTGCGCCCTTGCGTGACTCTGCGTCGTCGTAGCTGGCTTGCTCAAAGTCTTTGCGCTTGACGCGGCTACTTCCAAAGAAGCGCATTTCGTCATCATCTTTCGCGGGCGGGCGAAAGTTCGATTGTTTCACAAGCGTGCGCGAAAGCCACTCGGTGGTTTCATTGGTCTTGGGCAACACGGTAATGATGGCGTACGCCGGCCAGTAGCCGGAATTCCAGCGACCGGCGGAGATAGTTTCACTCGCGAGTTCGGCACGGAGTTTGTCAACATCGGCGTCGGCATTCTTTTCCAGGCGCGAGGCAATGGTGCGTTCAATGGCGGTGACTTCCATGCTGGAAGCCAGACGACCATAATTGAGAAATTGCTCTGCTTTTTGGGCAACAAAGAGGGCCAACCAGAAGACCAGCGTGAGTAGCAGGCTGGCCACGGTACTGCGCGTGAGCACCCCCATCAGGGCACAGAAGCAATACAGGTAACTGAAGAACACCACCACCACTGGAATGGCCAAGAACAGCCCGGGCTCCCACGTACCGCCGCGGATACCGATCACTAAAAAGCTAGCAAGGACAAAGACTGCGGCTTGGAAGCCCGCAAAGAACAAGCCAGTCACCCAGCGCGTCAAGAACAAGCGCGAACGAGTGATCGGCTTCGAAAGCATCATGTCGATCGAGCCGTTGGCAAGGAGTTCCGGAACGATGCTGGCGGTGGAAATGAGCGCCAGAATGGCCGCGAGCCATGTCAGCCAAATATTGATTCCCAAATTCTGGAAGATCAACTTATAGAAGAGGTCGCGCGGGAAGAACAGCGTGTTGACAAATTTGCTGTTGAAGTGAAAGCCAAGCGCGGAGACACCTGTATCGTCAATTCCAAGTCCGCCAACGATGGACACCACCAACACGCTGATGACCAGGGCAAGCCAAAAGAGTTTGCGCGAGTTGAGATCGCGGTACGCGTCGAGAAAGATCGCCAAGGTCTGCGTCATGAGCGGATCTCCGGCGGGGTGCGCGGGGCAGCGGGCGGCGCGGGGGGAGGCGCCGCGAAGGATCGCGTGGATGGCGCTGTGGGCGGCGTAGTGAGCGGCGCAGCGGACGTTCGTTGCGCACCGGGCATGGCACGGCCGCGTTCGTCAATCACGCTGCGGACAAAGAGATCTTCCAGTGTTTCGCGGGCGCGCTCGACGCGCGTGACGGTGGCGCCGGCAGCACGCAGGGCATCAATTGCGGGCTGAATAATCGCAGCATCACGGGTCGGGATCACGAACGTGCGCAGCGCGGGGTCCGTGACGGAGACAACGCCCGCAACGGGACCAACCGCGGTGATCACCACGTCGGGTGCATGCATCGCTTCGATCTCATAGCGGTGACTTTCGTGCGTGAGTTCCTCAATGGTGCCTTGCGCAAGGGTGGTGCCTTGGTTGATGATGGCAACGCGGTCTGCCAACATTTCCACTTCGCTGAGGAGGTGACTGTTCACCAGCACAGTGCGGCCCTCGCCACGCAGGCGTAGGAGCATGTCGCGAATTTCGCGGCGACCGACGGGGTCAACGCCGTCGGTTGGTTCATCAAGGACCACCAACTCCGGGTCATTGATGAGTGCAGCGGCGATACCGATCCGCTGCTGCATTCCCTTGGAGTAGGTAGTGACGCGACGGTTTCCCCATTCGCGCATGCCGACCAGCTCAAGCAGCTCCTCGGTGCGTGGACGGCGAACCGCGCGCGGTACCTTTCCAAGCGCGCCAAAGAAATCGATCACTTGGCGACCGGTGAGGTAGTACGGAAATCGGTGATGTTCCGGCAAGTAGCCGATGCGCGCCAGCACCGCCTGCGTGCCCGCGGGCTGACCCAGCACGGTGCCGCGCAGCGAGGTGGGCCGAACCACGGTCATGATGATCTTGACCAGCGTGCTCTTGCCGGCGCCGTTTGGACCAAGGAGACCAAAGATCTCGCCCGCCTGCACGGCAAGGGAAACCCCGCGCAGCGCTTGGACGCCGCCGCGGTAGGTCTTGGTGACATCATGAAGATCGATCGCCAGCATCAGGACGACAATCGTAGACAGACCTACCATCCTGCGCATGCACGCTGGACTTCGCGATTTCATTTCTGCACTCGAACGCGCTGGTGAACTCCACCGGGTGACGGCGGAGGTGAACCCACAACTGGAAATCACTGAGATCGCCGATCGCGTCAGCCGTATGCCCGCACTGGAAAGTTCCGGCGCGCGTGACTTTGATCCCGCCATGGCCGCCATGGGCGGACGCGCCCTGCTCTTTGAGCGCGTGACCGGCAGCGACTTCCCGCTGGCCATCAATCTCTGGGGCAGCTATCGCCGCATGGAACACGCGCTCGGCTGTGCCGCCGATCCGCGCGGAATTTCATCGATCGGTGCTCGCATTGCCAGCCTCACCAAACCGGTGCCGCCACGCACCGCGCGCGAATTTCTTGCCAAGGCACGTGAGTTTGCACCACTTCTCAAGATCGGCCCCAAGCGCGTGCGCCGTGGACCGTGCCAAGAAGTAGTGAAACTCACCGAGCGCAATGAAGTTGATCTCACGCGCCTTCCCATCCTCAAGTGCTGGCCACTGGATGGCAACCCCACGGCAGTTGGATTTCCAATCGATGCACGCGCCGCTGGCACCGCCGCAGGCTCCGGTCGCTACATCACCTTGGCCGGCATGCACACCGTCCATGCCGATGACCGCGATGCGGCGCGACCCGCCAGTCACAACATCGGCATGTACCGCAGCCAGTTGCTCGGGCCAACATCGCTTGCGATGCATTGGCACATGCACCACGATGGCGCTTCGCACTGGCGCAGTTGGAAGAAACTTGGGCAGCGCATGCCGATCGCCATTTGCCTTGGTGGCGAAAGCGTCATGCCGTACGGCGCTACCGCCCCGCTGCCGCCTGGCATAAGCGAACTACTGATGTGCGGTTTCTTGCATGGGCGCGGCATACCGCTCGTGCGCGCCAAGACCGTACCGCTGTGGGTGCCCGCGAATTCGGAAATCGTGATCGAAGGTTGGGTGAGCACTGAATGCGGCACCATCGGTTGGCATCCGGACAGCGGCGAGCCACTCGGCCCTGGCGCTGTATTTGAAGGCCCTTTTGGTGATCACACTGGTTTCTACAGTCTGCCGGACCGCTATCCGCGCGTGGAAGTTTCCGCCATCACGCATCGCCGCGATGCCATCTACCCGACCACTGTGGTGGGACTGCCGCCACAAGAGGATTACTATTTAGGCAAGACCACCGAACGCGTGTTCCTGCCGCTCCTCAAGACCATCGTTCACGATATTGATGACTACCACCTGCCGATGTTCGGCTGCTTCCACAACGCAGCGTTCGTACGCATTCACAAGGCGTATCCGCTGCAAGGCAGGCGCGTCATGTCAAGCGTGTGGGGTGCGGGACAAATGGCGTGGACCAAGATGGTGTTTGTGTTTGATGCTAACGCACCGATCCATGATGAAGACGCAGCCATGCGCCACTTCTTTGCGCACTGTGATTTCCTGCGCGATGTGGTGAGTGTGCAAGGGCCGCTCGACATTCTTGATCACAGTGCACCGTGGATCGGCGCTGGTACGAAGCTCGGTTTCGACTGCACAACCAAGATCACCGGCGAGGCGTGGAACGGTGTGCCGCTTGGCGATCCCGCACAACCGTCAGCGAGTGGCATTGCGAGCGCACGCGCGCGGATTGAAACTGCAGTGCGTGCGATCGCGCCCGCGGCGCAGGTGGAATTCCCCGACGTTGGTGCTGGTCGATTGTGCACGATCACGCTTCCTGTGCATGCGAGCGTCGCTCAAGAGCAGGGATTTACGCCAAAAAATCGCGGCGAAACGATCGCCGCAGCCATCGCACGCGCCGCCGTTGACGCCGCTGGTCCGGCCGATGTTCACGCGCCGCACGACGGTGCAGCGGACCTCATCATTGTGCTTGATGCGCATGCGGATGTGCAGGTGCGTGCCGACGGACATGACCAAGCGACTACGGATGCGCATACGAACAAGCCAGCGCACACCGGCGGTTGGCGCGCGCCATTCTTCTTCCTGGCATCAAACGCTGATCCCACGCGCGATACCTTCCGCGCCGCGCGTCGCATTGCATTCGATGCCACGCGCAAGGAACCCGGCATCGGTCGCGCCGATCTACCGGTTCGTGAATATCCGCCGCTGGTTTCCATGGATGCTGCCACTGCGGCACTGGTGGATCGCCGCTGGCGCGAGTATGGATTCGAGGGAACTCCCGTGCCAACGCGCGGAGCACATCCGTGACCACGCCGGCCGTTTCGGTGGATACGCATGCCGTCCCGGCGAACCCGCCCGCCGTTCCCGCGAATACGCCGGTCGATCCGGGAAACATGCCCGCCATTCCTGGCCGCGTCGTTGCGACGTGGCGCATACTGCTGATTGCGCTCATCACCATCTATTGCACGCTGGCGACACTCGTCGTGCGCGGGTTGATCGGCGGCTTCGGACTCGGACCCGTCGATTGCTTTGTGATCGCTCTATCAACAATGATTGCAACGCTTGCAGTGCTACCGATGGGTGCGGTGATTGATCTGCCGGAAGCACTCTGGCAACACTGGATTCCGGAACGCCGATGGCGCGCGGGTCGCTGCCCCACCTGTGGATACGACGCACATCGCACGCTTTGCCCCGAGTGTGGCACACCGTTTGCGGCGCCGGTTGCCTATGCATCCGACTGGCACACGCTGCGGCGCACGTTATGGATTGTGTTCCCATCGTGGGCGATGGGTGTCGCCGCCGGTCTGGTGCTGGTGCACTTTGATGAGCGCTCGTTCGTCAGCAAAGTTGACAGCATGCGACGCAGCGAACCGGAACTACGCGAACATTCGAACACGCGCGCATGGCCTGCAGAATTTGCAACGATGACGTGGACCGCCGGTCGCGGCTTCACTGGCCTGCCACCCTTTGAATCACCAAAGACTGATCATCGAGCGATCGATAAATAGACCGCCTCGATTAAGTGCAATCACTTCGGCGCTGGTGCCGGAGCAGGCGTCGATGCTGGTGGCTGCGCTAATGGAGGCGCCGGAACCTGCGTCAAGTTTGCTGTGGCCGGCGCAGAGGCACCCTTTGCGTTCGGTGCTGTAGCTGGCGTCCCGCGCACAATGTTTGCGGGCGTGGTCTTTGCTGAAGTCGGCAGCGGATACTTCGCCATGAACTCTGGCTTGAGCACGAAGTAATAGAACGTTCCGTCCGCGTATTGGTTGCCTGCCAGAATTTCTGCGGCAGGACCAATACCCATGTAGATGTCCGCTCGACCAGCGGCGCGAATGGCGCTACCGGTGTCTTGGTCCATCATGAATTGATTGAATTCGTTCTGCCGCCCTGCAAAATCAGCCACCTTAGTATCAAACAACATCACCAAGCCGCGCGGGAAAATCTTTTTGTCAGTGGCAACACTCGCGTGGTCAGTCACCTGCACGCCAAGCGAACCCGCTGGCCAACTCTTTCCGTCATACATGGTGAAGAACACCATGTTCTCATTCTTGTCGATGTACTGCTGCACCAACGCACTATCTCGCTCATACAGGCGGCGAATGGAGGGCAGATTGCGCTCGCGCTTGGTGATCACGCCGCCATCAAGCAAGCTCGTTCCGAGCCCGATGTACGGACGGCCGGTCTTACCTGCATAGCCCACGTACTTCGCCGTGTTGTCCGGCATGATCAACTTGGCGCTGCCGTTGACTTCGCAGATATACACCTCGAATGCGCTGGAAAGCCAAATGAGTTCCGAGCCCGCCAGCTGATTTGACGCCAGCAATTCCTTGCGCGAAGGCCACGGAACGATCCTGCCATCCGCGGCCTGACGACCGAGCGGCTCAGCGGTGAGTGAGTCAGTCACCAGATCCGCGGGACGACGATAAAGCGGATACTTAAAGATCTCGGTGGGAGTCATGCTGGCCTTCAGCTCCGGAGAGCAATAGCCAGTCATGAGCGACGTGCCCTTACCGTCCCTGCCACGCGTCTGCCAGATATCAAACTGCTCGTACACCGCATCTTGGAAGGCCTTGGCATCGCTGCTCTTGGCGGCGAGGTCGCGGAAGGCGTAGACGCTGGCGGCGGCTTGATCATGACCAGAGACCACCTGTGAGATGGGCCCCATCTGCTCGGAGCTGTAGTTCTGACGGCTGGTACCGGTCATGAACCACTGCGCGCTGTAATCGATTGCCTTGGCAAACTTGTCGTCGCGCGCCTTGTAGGCGGCCGCAAGGTCCGGGTATTCCTCCCGCGAAAGTTTGCGCAGACCGTGCTCTCCGGGCGGCAACTGGACGTCAACGTCGATTGGCGTCGTGGATTTCTCGGATGTTTCGCAACCCCCCAGGAAGATGGTGGAGGCTGCCGCAAGGGCGCCAACGGCCACCAGCATGGCGCCGGTATGGGCGCGGCGAAGACGGCGAGCGGAAAGAGCGTGGGTCGTGATGCGTCCGTGCATTCGATGGGTATCGGCATAGGGGCTGCGAAAAGTGCAGAACTGTGGCTACACTTCTGACATGACTATTGCTACTTCCCCGGTCCTTGCGGCGTTCGGGCTCCCTGGCGGAGCGGAGATGATCATCATTCTGGTGATCGGACTCCTGCTCTTCGGCAGCCGCCTGCCGTCCGTCGGTCGAAACATCGGTAAATCAATCACCGAGTTCAAGAAGGGCATGAAGGAAGCCGGCGAAGAGTTGTCCAAGGACGAGTCCCAGGCAGCCACCACGCCGCGCCAACTGACCGAAGACCAGATGGAACGCGCCACGCAAGAAGCTGTGCGCCGAGTCAAGGCTGAGCAGGCCGAGCAGACGAAGTAACTGGAGCTGGAGCGAGGGCTGGAGCAGGAGCGAGGGCTGGCGCTGGGCGCGGGTCCGGAGCAAGTTGCACAGCTGCCTTACCGAGCGCGTCACCAATCAACAAGTAACTTTCCCCGCTCCCGAACCAGTGATGGCCGTGGCCGGGGTTTGGGCATTCCTTTGCATCGCGGAGGAATTGTCGCGTGGGGACGAAGCTGGTTCCGGTTGCCACTTCCTTAGATAGGCAGCCGTCGCGCTGCCCATGGCGGAGGACCTCGTTGTCCATGTTGCCGGTTTCGCCGACGACAAACGAGAGTTTCGGATTTCCAAACTCTGCGCGCATATCGGTGATGAGGTGCACCAGATTGCCTTCGTACTCGGCGGCAGCTTTTTCATCGCAGCCATCGTTCCAACCTTGGAACCAGATGACACCATCGAGGCGCGGCGTGTAGCCAGCAAGCGCGGGGAACTGCGTGGGGATGGCCGCCACCGCGGCGCGGTACTCGGCGATCATCTGCTTGTAATACGGACCGACCGCGCCGCCTGAACTTGGCGGACGAAAGTCCTTCGCCAAACTCTTGCCGCCCCACGCTGTCTTGATGAGGAGCACTGGCTCCGCGAATACGTTGCCGAGCGCACGACCAATGCCGAGCTCTGGACCAATGTGGTGTTTGTCGTCATAGACCGCAAAGCCCACCGAAAGTGGACCTGCTTTCTGCGAGCCCTGCTCCGTGAGGTACGAAACAAACACATCGTCGCGCACGAACCACGAGCCATCCGCAGCGCGGAGATCGCCCCACGCTGCCTTGTTGGCCGGGTTGTCCACGAATGTGGCAAGCGTGCCGCGACCGCCGTTGTAATCACGAGCATCGTTCAGATCAACAACGCCGTGGCCTTCCATGTTGGATTGACCGGCGAGGAGATAGACGCGGAGGAGTTTTGTGGGAGTTGAAGCAGCAGGTGCGGTTGGCAAAAGCACCGCGCTTGGTGGCGCAGCGGCGAGCGTCAGTGCGGCGAACACCGCAGTAGCGAGCGTAGAGAGCGCGAGGGCCGCGGACTCGCGGTGGTGACGTAATCGCTTCAACATTGCTGGACGGTATCAATTCCGTACGACGCGTCGAAGCAGCGCCGAATCCCTAATGCTGCAATACCTGTCAAGGGCAAGGGCCCCACGCGCCGAGCAACATCCCAAGGTCCGCTCCCGAGACGCTGCCGTCGCCGTTCAGATCAGCGGCGCACGCGCCGAATGAGGGGCAGTTTCCCCATAAACCTAGTAGCACCCCAAGATCGGCACCATCCACAGAGCCGTCCCCGTTGAGATCGCCGACACACGCGTCCGGAACTATCGCAAACGATAGTCCGCCATTCAAGCCACTCCAACCCGCCGCAATAAACTTCGCGGCGGCGATTGGAATGGAGGTTTCCCCGTTACCGTCACCACCCCAAGCGGCGATCGATCCGTCGGAGCGAAGCGCGATGACATGTTGGCGTCCCGCGGCGACCTGCACAATCACCCCAAGATTCGGCGGCACATTGCACTGCCCCCTAGAGTTGTCACCCCACGCGATCAGATCTCCGGATGATTTCAGCGCACACGTGAAGAAAGAGCCAGCGACAATAGACGCGACTCCGGTGAGCCCGGTCGGAGGGGTGCACTGCCCACTCGAGTTGTCGCCCCAACATGCCACGGCGGTGTTGCTCCGAACTGCTGCGGAGTGGCGCCCCCCGGCAGTAATGCCTGAAAATGGCCCGAGACCGGTCGGTACATTGCATTCACCGTACATATTCAATCCCCACGCGGTGACCGAGCCAGTCGACCGCAGCGCCAAGCAGTGCGAGCCTCCCGCGGCGATCGAAGTGACGCCCGTCAGTCCAGACGGCGGAGCAGGAAGCAATCCACCCCAAGTTCGAACCGTTCCAGAAGTTGTAAGCGCGACCGAAAATGGCACGTAGCCTGATGAGGCCAAGTAGTCCCCGCCCGCGCAGACTCGCGATACCGGGGCTAAATCCGATGGAACGGTGTTTGCCCCAGACTGATAACCGGATGGATCGCCCCAGCATAGCACGTTGCCGTTACCTAAACGCGCGATACAGTGCCCATAGCGCGATACTGCCAACTCCACGATGGGCGCACTACAGAAGAATGGGGTTTCAGAGATGAAAGAACCCCACTTTGTCACCTTGCCATCGTTCCCGAGCGCGATCGAAAAACCATCCCCGGCTGCGATTTGGACGATCGGAGAAAGCCCGGATGGAACATTGCACTGCCCCTCCGAGTTGTTGCCCCATGCGACAACCGATCCGTCCGACCGGCGCGCTACTACGTGGTACAAGCTCGATACCACCTGTACAACCTGCGCCAATCCGATCGGGGGCGTAGGACTCGTCGGATTCCCCCAACCAACCACGGTACCGTTCGCCCTCGCGGCGGTTGTAAATTCAAAGCCACATGCAATCGACACAACAGACGACAGACCCGCTGGCACAGCTGTCTGGCCCACGGAGTTTGAGCCCCACGCCTTCACAACGCCACCGCCAACGAGCGCACATGCGTGACTGTAACCGGCCGAGATCGCGGTAGCCCCGACCACCGTTGCGGGAATCGTGCAGCATCCGGAAGAATTGCTTCCCCACGCGACAACCGTGCCGCTGCTCCTCAACGCCAGTGAGTAGGCGCTTGCAGCTGAAACCTGCACCACGCCCGTGAGACCAAACGGTACATCGCACTGCCCCGACGTATTGACTCCCCACGCGCGCACTGTGCCGCCGGGCAGCGTTGCTAGCGCGTGGTCACGGCCGATTGACAGATCAGAAACAGTACCAAGATCACTCGGTGGCAGCGGTATCCCATCGTTCGAACGGAAACGTGCGACGAAACTACCGGGACGCGTTTCCACGTAACAGGTTGAGCCACACGCCCAGATCCGGGTTGCAACCGGCACATATAACGGCGGCGTCCACGGGTAGTAGGGCCCCCCCCACATCACTGCATCGCCACCGCGGGCACAGGGCGTGCCGGAGAGCACCGGGACAGCCATGATTCCTGCAAGAAACATGGCTGACCGCAAGGTGAACTTGAATTCACGCGAAACACGACTGCGGCAAGCACGACGGACCGACTCTGCATTATTCGTTTGGATAACTAGCAATTTCGATGAACCTCAATATAAATTCAATGTCACAGTACGAACCCGAACGGGCAACAACTGCTTCCGAACGGCCAACGTCCAAGCATCCGCACAGGCGCCAGGCAAGTACTCACGGTTTCGCTCGTTTCCGAAGGCCGCCACTATCTGCTTGATGGATGCCAATCCACGCGCGCACGACCGCGTGGACCAAGGCCATGCGCAACGACGGGTCGAACTTCTTTCCACTGATCTTTGCCACATAATGGCCCGCCACGTCGGAGCAGCCGCATGTTCGAGTGACTGAGGCTGACGATGCGAGAAACACGTGCTTTTCGAGCGCGAGTGCAGCTCCAACCTCAATCAACACATTTCCGGGCCCGGACTGCTCGCCCACCCTCGGTGACAGATCGAAGGCAAGTACGTCGGCCGCGCCGATATCTTCCAAGATCGAATCCATCAAGGTCCCGCCGGCAGAGGCCCGCAACTTCCGGCATTCGACAACTTGCGCTCCATCGACAACCAACCCCTCGGCCGCAAGCCGCCCCGCCGCGAGGCGCGCGATGTCCGCCAGGAAAGGCTGCCAAACTTCGCTCCAACGCCGTTCACCCTGCCGCCATGAAAGCCCCACTTTCAGCAAAACCATGCGAGATTGTGCACGCGGCGCCGAGATGCGACCGGGAGTTCGAGACGGAGTTGAACTAGATCTGCGCGCCGATTTCACACAGGAGGGAGAGTGCCACAGATCAAGCATGCGAGGCGCGTGTAAAAAGTTCTATTGCGAAAGTACAACGTACAAGTTATTAGCCCCGCCCCCGCAACCTCCCCACCACCCCCGGCTCCCGCCTCAATTCGTCCGCCACATCGCGCGCCTCCGCTTCTCGCATCATCGCTGCCCCGCCAGGATCCGACTTCGCCAGTTCCTCCGCGCGCTCGAGTACGGCCTGCGCCCGCCACTCTCGCGCCACGCCCTTCAGGGTCGGCATCTGTGCAACGAGCTCCGGCGCCCGTGCCCGCAGTCCCGCAATGACCGCCCTTCCCTCCACTTGGCAACCTGCTCCGCACAGCGCGTCGGCAAACAGCGACTCGGCGATGACCCGTTGCCCGATGGCTTCAGGTTGGCACCGCGCCAGCGCGTCCAGCGCACACTGCGCCTCGGCGACCGCGCGCTCACAGTCGCCTACATCCATAAGCAGGCAAGTCAATGCCAACCGCGCCTGCTGGAAGTTTCCGTCACAGCCATCGTTCAACTGGTCCGCTACCCATACGCATTCCTCGCAGATCGCGCGCGCAGCGGATACATCTCCCTTCATGCGCAAAGTGTCCGCAAGATCGCCCATGATCCGCTGAACACCCTTCGACTCCACGCGCAGACCCGCGGCTTGGGCAACTTCGAGCAGCACGTGGTATTGCGCGATCGCTTCGTCATAACGCCGAGCGCCACGAAGGCTGAGCGCAAACTGCAGGCGACGGGAGTTGGTCTTGGGGTGATGCGGTCCGTAGACCTCCGCGAACGCTTGAAGCAGACGTCCACGGGCTTCGATGCTCTCGTCCGCCAATTTCGAGAGTTGGACCGCGTCCAGCAACGGCTCGATCGCTACGCGCATGCGGTCGACCTGGGCCTCGGCATCACGCTGACGTTGCGCGGCAAGTTCCGCTTGCCGCAATGCCAACACGACCGACGCCACCATACCGAGCGCAAACACCCCAATCACCACCGACGCAACCGGGTGCCGGCGCATCAACCGCCACGTATTCCCCGGTGCACCCAATGGCCGTGCGCGCACCGGGAACCCATCGGCCCAACGCTCCAAATCTTGCGCAAACTCGGCGGCTGTCTGGTATCGCTCGGACGGATCCTTCGCGAGGCCCAGCCGAAGTACGGCGTCCAAGTCGCGCGGTCGCGGCACACCGGCAGCCCGCAGGCGCGTCACGAACGATTCAATCACGCCAGTACGCACGCGCGCTAACTGCGCGGAGTCACTCTCGCCCACTCGCGCGGCATGCGGCGACCCGCTCGTCAACAATCTCACCGCGATCGCGGCGAGCGAGAACACGTCGCTGCGCGCGTCGATGCGCCAGGGCTCGAGCGACGCAGCTTCGGGGCTCATGTATGCGGGGGTACCCAGCAACTGCCCCGCGCGGGTGGCATCCGCGATGGAGGCGGATCGCCCAGAAGTGACGCCTTCGCCGATCGGGCACGCAGTCGTCAATGCATCGGTGACATGAGGGTCTGTGCCATCAGCGGTCGCTATCTTCGCCAAACCAAAGTCGATCACTGTGACGCGTGGTGCGCCCGTACCGCCCTGAACTAGCACGTTCCCCGGCTTCAGGTCACGGTGCAAGACGCCACGGCGATGCGCAAACTCCACCGCTTCGCACGCCTGGCACACCAAAGCAACGCGTGCCGCCGGGCCGAGGCGCGCTTGGTCGGCAAAGGCATCGACAGCCTGACCATCCACCAGCTCCATCGCGAACCACGGCGTGCCGTCCGCTGCGACGCCGCCATCCAAGATGGCCGCGATGCCCGCGTGCGATAGCGACGCCAACGCCCGGCGCTCCGCATCAAACCGCCGCTCAGCCTGCGCGGATTGCTCGACCCCGGTCAGCACCTTGACCGCCACATGGCGGCGTACTGGCGCGTCCTGCTCAGCCTCGAAGACTGAACCGAACGAGCCCCTTCCTAGGAAGCGCGTGAGCGTGAATTGACCAAAGCGGTCACCGATCTCCGGGGTACGTACCGCTGCGCCGCGGAGAATCCGCTCACCTGCGGTCGAACTGAGGGGGTCAGGATCCACGTGACCGTGGAGAAAGAGTCGCAGCGCGACGGCATGCGAGACCTGCTGAGAATTTTGTTCGGGATTCCCCTCGGTGTCGATCTCCATGCCAACTAGTCCCGCTGCATAGCGCGAAGGAGTTCTGCAATTTCCGTGTCCAGCGCCACATCCGGGGCGCCATCACGGATCAAAATTTCCAAAAGCGCACGTCGAAGTTTCATGCTGGCGGTTCGCACCATGCCGGCGGCCTGCTGCTCGCCAACGCTGAATTGCTGCGCCAATAAACTGTAAGGCTGCTGCCCCACGTGATGGCGCAGGAAGAGTTCCCAGTGCGCGCCTTGACCGGCCTCCTCGCACAGTTCGCGTGCGCGCATGGTGGCCTGCTCGATCACGCCACGCGCCCACACGCGCTCGAAGACGCGCACTGCGCCCTCGGTGACACCTGCGCTATCGAGGGCATCGAAAGGCAGTAACGCCACTCGCCCGTCACGTGATTGCGCCGCCACCTGTTCATGGCAGTACAGCAGCAGGCCGTTCATCAGCCATCGTCGCAGACGAATGCCGCTCTCCTGCCACGCGCGCAACCAGCCTTCCTGCGAAAGGCGACTGGCGAAAAACCCGTTGACCAAGTCGACAGGTGACGAAAGATTGCGGAACGACGTCGCACTGATGTAGCCGGCCAGTGGTCCCGAATACACGCTCATCAAGAATCGATGGACTGATGGATCATCACCCGACCCGAGGCGGTCGGCGATCCAAGTCCGTTCGGTGGACGGAAACAAATCACCCTGCGGAACGTTGGATATTGTCATGGATCGCGTGCCTCGGAATAAGGGCAGCGTAGCCGCTTTGAAGGGTACGGTGGGTCCGATGACGCAATGTTAAATATCAGATTCTGCTGATGATCACGACGTTAACAACCAGTCAAGCCTCCTGTTCGCCCGCTCCGATAGCATCATTCATCATGGTCCACCTGATCATGACCATCGGACTTACGTGCGTCGTGGCCGGTGCCGCTGCGCCGGGTGTAGATGACGGCGTTGCGGCGGCGCGGGTGCTGGAAGAGTGGTGCATTGAGTGCCATCAAGGCGTCAAGCCGAAGGGGAAATTCAATCTGCATGACACGCTGGATGCGCTGAAGGCATCGCACTCAAGTGCGGCGGATCGTTCGTTGCTTCGGAAGGCATTGCGGCGGCTTGCCGATAGCGAGATGCCGCCGCCGGACGCGGAGCACATTCCGAATTCGCAGGAGCGCGCGCTGGGCGTGCAAGCACTGCGCAGCGCTATTGCTGGGGCAGATCGAATCATCGTTCCCAAGAGCGGACCGCCGCGCCGACTCAACCGCACCGAATACGCCAACACCATTCGTGATCTATTTGGCATTGACATCGCTGAATTTGGATCGCTCCCACCGGATGACATTGGCGCAGGCTTCGACAATGTTGGCGCAGTGCTCAGCATTGCACCCACCGCACTGGAGAAATACTTTGAACTCGCCGAGGCCATCGCGGCGCGCGCTTGCCCAGAATCCACTGCAAACACTCCGGTATCGCTAGTGATCCAGGGCAAGGAGATGACCGTCTCAGAGAATGCAGGGCAAACGCTGGAGGCTGGCGCACTGCTCTGGACTTCGGGTGAAGCGCGTTGCACGGTGCAACTTCCGCGAGCTGGAACCTATGCCATCTCCATTCGCGCGGGTGGTGACCAAGCCGGACCGGACCCCGTTCGCATGGGCTTGCTGGCAGGAAAGAAACGCATCGCTGACTTCACAGTGACTGAAGATAAACGCGCGCCCGGAGTGCACCGCATGGAGCGGGTACTCAAGGATGGCCCACAGTCCCTCGCTCTCACCTTTGATAACGACTACTACAACAAAGATGCACCCGCAGGAACCACTGCGGATCGCAATGCATTTGTGCTCTCCATGACTATCGAGGGTCCACTTGAACCCAACCGCATACCGGCGTGGCGTTCGGCAATGGATGGGTATGCAGCACATACCGAAGGCAGTGACGCAGCACTGGCTGAGCAACGATGGCTGATCCAGCGCATCCTTCGTCGCCCGGCAAACGACGCTGATTGCATTCTCCTCAACTCCATTGTGCAGTCGCTCCCCGCGGCGAGTAGCGCCGAAAGCAAATTGCGCGCGACGATTCAAGCGCTATTGGTGCACCCGGAGTTTCTCTTTCGTGTTGAAACTATTGATGGATCCGCCGGACCGGAATTGGCTCCACACGATCTTGCCACTCGATTGGCTTACTTCATCTGGACAAGTTGCCCGGACGAAGCATTGGCGAACGCCGCAAGTCACGGCGAGCTTGCTTCAAGCAGTGGCCGCGCCGCCGTGGTTGATCGGCTCCTGATGGATCCGCGAGCGTCAAGCTTGGCTGAGCGATTCGCGACGCAATGGCTGGCTATCGACGGTCTCGGCAACAAGATGCCGGACGCTTCGCAGTTTCCGGATGTGAACGCTGCGCTACTGCGCTCCATGCGTACCGAAACTGTTCTGTTCTTTGAGAGCGTGCTGCGCGAGCATCGCTCCGTGGATACGTTGATCGATGCGGACTACACATTCATTGATGCGCGCCTTGCCAAGCATTACGGGATGGCAGTTCCTGCAGGCGATGGAATGCA
>JBILYM010000035.1:0-12025 GCA_044377725.1 Phycisphaerales bacterium | reverse complement strand
CTTCCTTGATGGTGGTCAACATCGCCTTGCGCGGGTTGTCAAACCCAAGCAAGTGACGGTTCTTTGCAAAGAATTCACTGACCGAAATGTCCCGCTGCCGAGTGGCCATGGACTCCGCATCCACCTTGGGCGTAGCGGACTTCTTCTTCGGTTCAGCCACTGCAACGGCTTCCTTGGCTGCCATTTCGGGCTCCTTTACGTGCGTTCGCGGATCAATGCTTCCCGTGCCCAACGTCCTGGATCACGGGCCGCGTCATGCTTCGTCGTTTGGCGGCGAAGGGCGGGTACGGTAGCACGATCGGCTGAATGCCCTGTCTGACTCGGTTTTTTGCTATCCTTGCCGCCCCACAACTTACGGAGAACAACATGGAAACAAGCCTCATCATTCTTAAGCCAGATGCCGTCCAACGCGGTCTCATGGGTCGCATCATCAGCCGCTTCGAAGAGAAGGGCCTGCAAATCGTGGGTGCCAAACTCACGCAGATCAGCCCGGAACTGGCCGCTGAGCACTACAAGGATCACGCGGCGCGGCCGTTCTATCCTGGACTGGTCAAGTTCATGACCTCCAGCCCGGTGCTGGTGCTTGCCATCCGCGGCAACGGTGCGGTGGCCATCTGCCGAAACCTCATGGGCGCCACTTTCGGGTCCAAGGCCGCCAGCGGAACCATCCGTGGCGACTTTGGCGTCTCCAACAGTTTCAACCTGATCCATGGCTCGGACAGCCCAGAAGCGGCTATTCGCGAGCTTTCCCTGTTCTTCAACAAGGGCGAAGTCTTGGACTTCAAGCGCCCCAGCGACGCCTGGGTCTACGACATGTCGAGCGGAACCGCGGAATAAGCAACTCGCTCATCCCCTAAACGTCTTATAATAACAGCCAAGGCGCTCATTTAGAGCGCCTTGGCTGCTTTATCACGGTTGGCTTGCCACAATGGCGAACCCGCCAGAGTCGCCGGGCATCTCAAGGTGTAACGAAATCTGCAGCAGCGCTCGGCCATTGGGTTACCCCCAGTCCGTTGTTCGACGTCCGCATTAGGTTTCAAATTTTATTGAATCCATGCTGAACACAAAGCGAACTAGTACGTAAGAGATCTGGCAAACCCCGCACATTCGCCAACCACCCAATGACCACACTACCCCACAGCATCATGGACGGAGATGGTCGCCTTCCCCAGGCACGCACCCGGCGCCGCCGTGGGCAAGTGACCGGTGGTGGTGGACTTGGTTCGACCCCACAACCAACTGCAGCGCCCGCCCCGGTCGCCCCTGTCGCGCGCGTAGAGCCGAAGTTGACCAAGCCCGCCAAGCCAACCAAGGCGCAACGCACCCGGGCCGATGCAGCACTCCTCAGCGAACTGCTCTCCGACGAAATCGATTTCATGGATCACCCGGACTTCCACAAGGCCGGTGCGGAACAGCGCATCTACACGAAAGCGCCAATTGTTCCTCGTCCCACCGTGACTTGGTACCGGCCAATGATGGATGACATCGGCACCACTTCGCCGCGCCGACATGATGGCGTGGTGCTCACCGCTGCGCAAGAGCGCGTGATCTTCATGCAGTTCAACTACGCGCGCTACCGCATGAATCGGATCCAGAAGTCCTTGCGTGGTCGAGCTCCGGGAGCAGAACAAGCAAAGGAATTGCTCCGCTGGAACAGCACCGCCACTGCCTACCGCGAACAGATTGCGGAAACAAATTTGGCGCTCGTGTTGGCCATGGCGAAGCGTGTTCGTCTTGGTGAAGGCGAATATGCGGATCTGATCGGCGAAGGCAACATGGCACTGATGCGGTCCGTGGACAAGTTCGATTGTGGCCGAGGTTTCAAGTTCAGCACCTATGCGTGCCGCTCGATTCTGAAGGCATTTAGCCGTCATGGGATCAAGGTTTCCAAGCACAAGCAACGCTTCCCCGTGGAGTTTGATCCAGCGCTTGAACACGGCGACGGAGTTGCCTCCATCCGTGCCGCGTCGGAACGGCAAGATGCCGCGGAAGTCCGCGACATTGTTGAATCAAACCGCGCTGATCTCACAGAGATCGAACGCGAAGTAGTCATGCACCGCTTTGCATTCCAGGGTCTTGATCAAGGTCGCACCCCGACACTGGCACAAGTGGGCAACCTCATTGGGCTGACCAAGGAACGCGTTCGACAAATTCAGAACCAGGCATTGGCAAAAATTCGCATGACCCTTGAAGGCGCGTGCGCAGGTGATCGTTCAGGTAACGGTCACCGTTCACCGGTCGTTGCGATCAACTGAATTTCACACTCGCTGCCCTGTCACTCAATCTCGCTCATAGCGCTGAATCTGTTCGCGCGCCACGACGCGACGCCAGCACTGCCGTCCCGGCGATCAATACCGTGCTCACCGCATGTGCCACTGCAAACAAGACGATGACCGATGCGTAGTCGGCGTATCCCGGCGCTGCCTCATTACCGATGGCGCTCGCCAAGACGATCGATAGCGTGGTTCCTGCAAAGAACCCAACATCGCCCGCTGCGCGGAATGAACCAAGGGCAACCGTTGATCCTCCGCTCTCGGCGGCGATCGCCAATGAGCTTGAGAACAGCGCGCCGGCACTGATTCCAACGGCAAACATCGTCACAGCCATGGCCACTTGATTTGACGCAGCAAATGGAATCATGGCAAAGGCCAGTGCGTACACCAGGCCGGCTGCGATACGTACGCGCAGACTTCCAACACGGTCACACAGCGCCCCGGCTGGTCCAGTGCACAACGCCATCAACAACAGCGGAAGCCCAATCAACCAGCCCCGTTGACCTTTGGTGTAACCAAGAAATCCAGCCAATACCAACGGAAGCGTGGTGGTAATGAGACCACCCGTGGCGCGGTCGAAGAATGCCATCACGCAACTCCACAGCAGCGGCCGAGGGCGATCGTCAAGCCGCCCCAATGGAACGCGCCCGGCATGCGAAGCGCCGCTGGCAACCAACGGCCCGGTCTCCGGCTCAACGGCAGCGATCCCGCCGAGCCAACGTCGAAAGACCAACGCGCCAATGGCCACCAACACGCTGGCCAGCGCGGACACCCCAAAGACAGCAAGTGCCACATCCGACCCCGAAGCCGCATCGTCACTCACGCCAGCAACGCGCTGCGCTGCCAATCCACCGGCGACGGCACCGAGTCCAAGGCCAAGCAGGAGCGGCGTGGATGCCAGGCCAAGACCACGCGCAGCATGCGGTCCGGAATTGCGCCGAACTAAGTCAAAGAGCGAAGCGAACACCACTACATCGGTGATGCCCTCCGCTGCGCGCACAGCGAGCGATGACCACAGTCCAATGGGAGCCGACAGGAGCCCTAAGAGCACTGCGTCGGCCAACGAAGCGATGACAAGCATCCGCACCGGTTCCGCACGACGGCGCCACCACAGGAGCAGCGGCACCGCAGCGACCGCGCCAAGCAGGTTGATCGCCATGAATACCTGCGCTTCCTTGACGGTTGCGCCGTAGCGATCAACAAACAGTTCCTTCAAGACCGGCGCCGCCATGGTGTCGGGCATGGCCGAAAGCACCAGGAGCAAGGCAATCAGGGATAGTGTCGATCGGCGGTTCACGGCAACAGCAAGCCTAGCCGCGCCGGGGTTACACTTCTGCACCACAACGCGTGAAACGCAGGAGATCTGATACATGGCAGCGAGTAAGGTCTATGAGTCACCAGCGAGCGCGCTTGCAGGCATCGTTCAGGATGGCATGAGTGTTGCGGTGGGCGGATTCGGCCTGTGCGGCATTCCGGAGCAACTCATCATGGCGCTCCGGGATTCCGGTGCCCGCGAGTTGACCTGCGTCTCCAACAATGCAGGCGTGGATGACTGGGGCCTTGGGCTCTTGCTGCAGACCCGCCAGATTCGCAAGATGATCTCCAGCTATGTGGGCGAGAACGCTGAGTTTGAGCGGCAATACATGAGCGGCGAGCTGCAGTTGGAATTCACTCCGCAAGGAACCCTGGCGGAACGCATGCGCGCCGGCGGCGCTGGGATCGCGGGCTTCTACACCAAGACTGGCGTGGGAACGGTGGTTGCGGACGGCAAGCCACACATGGAATTTGATGGCGCCGAATACGTGCTCGAGCGTGGCATTCGCACCGATCTGTCCTTGGTCAAGGCATGGAAAGCTGACCCGGCAGGAAATTTGGTGTATCGAAAGACCGCCCGCAACTTCAACCCCATGGCCGCCACCTGCGGCGCCATCACCATTGCCGAAGTAGAAGAACTGGTGGCGCTGGGTGACATTGACCCCGATGACGTGGATACCCCCGGGATCTTTGTGCAGCGCATCGTGGTGACCGTTTCTGAAAAACGCATTGAGCAACGAACCGTCTCCGGCGCCTGAACAACCTGCAGCCAGCGCCAAGGGGGTGAAACACGGTCGGCGACCTTCGCACGCACGTGGTTGGCAGCGTCCTTTGTTGGTTATCAGTCGCAAAGTGCAAAAGTCCTGTGAGGACTTCAACAGTCCGCGCCGATGACATGCGATACGGCACCGACTCGCGCGTTCCTCACCCGCAGACTCGCGTGTTCTTCACCGACCGACTCGCGTGCCTCACACGCCACGATCCACGCTTCCTGCGACAATTCCCCCTCCCGTACTGACCGGAGACCAGATCATGACACTCACACTACCCCGCATCGCCCGTCTTGACCACGTCGCACCTCGGCTTCGCGCGCTGTTTGCAGCCATCGCCATGCTGACCCTTGCCGGGGTTACCACATCGCCAGCATCCGCACAGTTCGGTGGTCGCGGGGGATTTGCGCAAGCGTTCCAGCCCGACATCATGCAGCGCGATGTGACGCTGATGACCAGTTCGCTGGGCCTCGAAGAGTGGCAACGACCGGTTGTGGAAGCACTGCTTCAGGATTACATGTCCAACTTCAACACCGGAGTGGAAGCACTCAAGGATCGCATGAAAGTGGCATCCGAGGACGCGGGGAAGATTGCCAAATCAAATGGCGGCGATGCAGTCCTTGAGAAGATCATGGCGCCACTCAATTCGTGGCGCACCGAGAAGACGCAGATGCTGGACAAGTTTATGGCGGACCTCAAGAGCCAGCTGGGCCCGCAGCAACTTGAGCGTTGGCCGAGTTTCGAACGCGCGCTGCGTCGCGAGCGATTGCTCCCGGACGGCGACCTTTCCGGCGAGAGCGTCGATCTCTTTGCAGTGCTGACGCGCATGCAACTGACTCCGGCTGAACAAGAAGCCGTCAAGCAACCACTCGCTGCGTATGAACTGATGCTCGACGAATCGCTGGTAACCCGTACAGCCAGCATGGCCGTGTTGGACCGTGAATTGTCCGATGCCATGTCCTCTATGAACTATGACCGTGGTGCTGACATCCAGGACAAAGTCATGGTGGTTCGCATTGGTGTCCGTTCCGCCAATGATGCTGGCATCGAATCGCTCGCAGCAGCGCTCGGTGATCGTGCCGATGAGTTCCGCACGCGCGCGCTCGAAGCTGGGTACCCGGACGTATTCCGACCGCACCCCGTGATGATCCTGATGCAGCAGGCCTACGCGCTGCCATCACTCAGTCCTGAGCAAACCTCCCAGATCGATGCACTCATGACTGAGTTTGGCGCTGCATGCCGAGACGCCAACATGAAGATCTACGAGGCAGTGCGCGTGGATCAACCGAAGGCACCACGCAAGCGAGTGCAAGCGGCAGCCGATCGCAAGTCGGGTGCAGCGGGCAGCGCTCCCAATACGCCACAAGGAGCAAATGCCACTGATCCAGTGGTAAAGGCTCGTGTTGAACGCGAGACCATGGGCGCGCCGTTCCGCGATCGCTTGCTGGCGATTCTGAGCGATGAACAGAAGGCTGAACTTCCAGGCGGCGTGAAGGTCGAGTCCGGCGAGAACCGCAAGGAAGACCCGGATGCGCCTACCAAGAAGGGTCGCGGCGCAGCCAAAGTGGGTGTTGAGTCGGAAGCCCTGAACGCTGGCGAGAATATGAAGGGCCGCGACCAACGCGCAGTGGGCGACACCAAGCGCTCGGGCGGCAAGGGTCAGGCCGAACCACCGTCAGCCAAACCAGAGTGAATCGAGTTTCGATGGATCACGACGTTCAAAGCATTCCACTTCCAGCCGCCGGCCTTGATGCCGCGGCATTCGCATCCATTGGTGGTGATGCATCGCTCCGCGATCGATGCAAGTTGTTCGGCATTGAATGGGCCGAGGCTGTTCCTGAATCAACTGACGACGCGTCTGCGCGCATTCCACCGGATGTAGCCGTGCGCCTGCGGGTTGTGCCGCTGCGTGTTGAACGTGGCAAATTGTTTGTGGCGATGATCGACCCGCTCGATATCGCTGCGGTTGATGAAACTGCAGCGCACGCGCGCATGCCGGTTTCACGCATTGGCCTTGATGGCGGCCTGTTCAGCGAATTGATGCGTGCCGTGTACGGAACCACCGCTGCACGCATGGCCGAGAGCCTTGCCGAAGACAGCGGCGTTGGTGGCGGCGAGGTTGATCACAATCTTGATGCCATTGAGGCTGATGATGTGCACCGGATGGCCGAGCAGCCCACGCTCATCAACCTGGTCAACCTGATCATTCTTGAGGCAATTCAGAATCGGACTTCTGACATCCATATTGAGCCGTTTGAAACGGAACTCAAGGTCAAGTATCGCATCGACGGCGTGCTCATCGAACAGCCATCGCCGCCCAAGCACTTGCAGCCGGCGCTGCTTGGCCGCGTCAAGATCATGGCCAACATGAACATCGCCGAGCGCTATGTGCCACAGGATGGCCACATCACGCTGCGCTTTGAGGGCCGCAAGGTTGACATCCGCGTCAGTACCGTTCCCACCGTCTACGGTGAGAGCGTGGTCATGCGTATTTTGGATAAGAGTTCGCTGCCGCTCGATTTGATCAGCCTGGGCATGCGCGACCAAATGCGGGAAATCATGGATCGCATGATTCAGAAGCCGCACGGCATGGTGCTGGTCACCGGGCCAACCGGAAGTGGCAAGACCACCACGCTGTACGCATGCCTGAATAAGTTGTACGACCCGCGCAAGAAGATCATTACCATCGAGGACCCTGTTGAGTATGAACTCAATGGAATCAACCAGATCCCAGTGAACCCAAAGCGTGGACTCACCTTCGCAACTGGCTTGCGCGCCATCCTGCGTCAAGATCCCGACGTGATCTTCGTGGGCGAAGTCCGCGACAATGAAACCGTGGACATCGCCATCCGTTCTGCACTCACGGGTCACTTGCTCTTCTCAACGTTGCACACCAACGATTCCATCTCATCGGTGGGACGACTGGTGGACATGGGCGCGGAGCCGTTCCTGATCGCCAGCGTGCTCGAAGGATTGCTCGCGCAACGCCTTGGGCGCCGACTGTGCCGCGAGTGCACCGTTCGCATGCCGATGACGGAAGAGACGGCCGCGCGCATCTCCCCGGAAGAACGCGATCTATTCGTCAATGGCGTTGCGGTTGGCAAGGGTTGCGAAAAGTGCAACGGCTCTGGTTTCCGCGGTCGAATGGGCTTCTATGAGATTGCGCGCATCAACGCCCGACTGCGCGAAGGAATCAGTAAGAACAAACCTGCGCTTGATCTGCGCGGCATGGTTGGCACTGATTTCCAACCGATGCGCTTTGACGGCATGGCGAAGGCCGCGGCTGGGCTCACCACCATCGATGAAGTGCTCCGCGCCACGCAGGACATTGACGACGCCTAACGCGTCAGCACCACCCACTCATGCCTTCCTATCGACATCAATCCATGGACAGCGGAGGCGCGATCGCAACCGGCGTGATCATGGCTACGGATCGAGCGAACGCCATGCGATTGCTGCAAGGGCAGGGCCTGTTGCCAATGCAACTTGTGGCTACTGATACTGAAGTCATCCAGAAACCATTGCCGCAGCGCACTGCACAGGGAGGCGCGGAAACGTTAGGAACTGATCCGCTTGCCTATGTCAAAGGGCTGTTCCGTACTGGTTCTGGCCGACCAAGCCTGAAGCGCACCGAGCTTGCCAACATCATTCGCGAACTGGCCACCGCTATTGAAGCGGGTCTTCCACTTCTCAATGCGCTCAAGACCGTGCGCCGCCAAGCCAGCGGCAAGGCGCAACCGGTGATTCTGGATTTCATCATCGAACGCGTGGAGTCTGGTCGTCCGCTGCATGAAGCGATGGAAGAATATGGATTGCCCTTCGATGACATGATCATCGGTATGGTGCGCGCATCAGATGCCTCCGGGCGCATGAGTGAAGTCATGCACCAGCTTGCCGATCTCTTGGACCGTTCCGTGGAACTGCGCCGCGAATTGGTTGGTGCAACTATTTATCCGCTCATCGTGGCATGCATGATTGGCGTGAGCATCATCATTGCGGTGACGTTCCTGTTGCCACGATTGATGGCGCCCATCATCGGCCAACCGGGCGTGACACTGCCCTTCCCCACCAAGGTGCTGATGGGCTTTGCAGACTTCATGTATGCATGGTGGTGGCTGGTGCTGGTTCTGACCGTGGCAGGAGTGGTGGGATTCCGCCGCTGGATGGAGGGCCCGAGAAACCGGCGCAAAATCGACCTCTTGCTCCTGAAGACCCCGATCGTCGGAAACCTGGTGCGAGACATTGCCGTTGCGCGCTTCACGCGCACCTTGGGAACGTTGGTTTCCGCTGGCCTGCCGATTCTGAGCGCCCTCAATATCGTGCGCGATACGCTCGGCAACACCGTGCTGATGGACGCCATCGACGGAGTGCAGGAAAAGGTCACCACCGGACAATCGCTGGCGGAACCCCTTGAGAAGTGCGGGTTCTTTCCGCCGCTCTTGGTGCAGATTGTGAATATCGGCGAACGGTCCGGACGGCTCGAACCGATGCTCCTGCACGCCGCCACCGCGTTTGACCGCCAAGTGAACACCTCCCTCAAACTGTTCACCAAGCTGTTGCCGCCCGTCCTGATGGTGCTGATGGCGATGATTGCCGCGTTTGTCCTTGCGGGCATCTTGCTCCCCTTGATGGAAATGCAAAAAGCCCTCGGTGGCTAACGGAAAATAGTTATTGGACTTTACTTAGATTCACCGGGATGGACGATGTCAGATCGGACCGTCTCGTGCGTTCAATGCGTACAACACGCTTCTGTGAGCCTCTCCTCTACCCCTGACACGAATCCATTGAAACCCATGCGAACCGACCGCCTCCGCCGCCCTGCCCGCCACGCACGCCGAGCCTTCTCGCTGGTCGAGTTGATCGTTGCCGTCACCATCATGGCCATCTTGGCCGCGTTGGTGGTGCCACGAGTCTCGCAGTGGATTGGATTTACCAAAGGCAAGACGGCGCGGGCCGATGCTGAAACCATTTCCAACCAAGTGCGCATGTACATGACCGCCAAAGGAATGAGCACGCTGCCCAGCGACTTTGAACTGGTGGAACTCACCGAAGGCGACGGCGCGCTGCTCAACAAGAACCAAATCATGGACCCCTGGAACAGCCCGTACCAGATCCGTATCCCCGGCGAAATCAACCTGGACTTTGACGTCTACAGCTTTGGCGCCGATGGCCAAGCGGGCGGCGAAGGCGAAGGTGCGGATGTCGTAGCGGGCGACAAGCGCAACTGACACGCGCAAGCGTGCCTACTTTCATGCCCCACGCACGCACCATCCACTCTGCACACCCCGTCGCTGCGCGGCGCGCGTTCACGCTCATTGAGTTGATTGTGGTGGTAGTGGTGTTGGGCATTGCAGCAGCAGCCATCGTGCCAAAATTCACTGGTACTGCTCGGCAAGAGGCGGACAACGCGGTGGATCAGGTTGCCGAACTCTTGCGCCTCTTTGCATATCGACAATCCCTGAGTGCCCAACAAGTGGCACTGTGGCGCGACGGTAATGATGGTCGTATTCATTTGCTGGTGATGGACAGTGATCCAGAGGATCCGGAGGCACTTCCTGCATGGCGACCGGATCGCTTTGCAGCCCCGGTCAGCCTTCCCATGGGCGTGGAACTTGTAGAGATTCAGAACAACGATCAACGTGTTGATCCAGCTGAATGGACCATCGCCAGTATCCCCGGCGGCGAACGCCCCAAGATTGCAATTCGCATTGTTGGAATGGGTGTTGACTCCACCGTAGCGCTGCCGCAAGGATCACCAAGCGTCGTGCGTGTTGATGCCGACAAGCCCGCGCCGTTTGCGCGTGAGCCGATCGACCTCAGCCGCGCGGGACGGGACTTTGAGCCATGGTGATGCAGCCCCCGTCATCAGTGCGTCGCTTGCACACTGCGCGTCGCGGTTGGGCGCTCATTGATGTCATCATCGGTGGCGTCATTCTTGGCATCGGCCTCGCAGCGGTGATTTCGATCGCCGAACGGTCGTTAGCGATGCAGCAACGCTCGGAACGCGAACTGGTAGCTGCGCAACTCCTGGATGGCTTGCTGAATGAAGTACTGGCGGTCGGCGTGGTGGAGTGGCAACTATCGCGCGCATCGGATGGCGCATTTGATGCGCCGTTCGATAAGTGGCAGTGGCAACTTGATATTCAGAAGCATGGACTTGGCGATCCGTATTCAGTGATGGCCATTGCGCGCGATGATCGCAACTTGGAGTATCGCGTGGACACGTTGATGGCGCCGCGCCCAGAGAACACGGAAGATCCGGTTCGAACACCGGAGACTCCAATTGATCGTGAGGCACGCTATGAAGCACAGCAATAAGCGCCATTCACGGCTTGGATTCACGCTGATCGAACTGGTAGTCGCCGGAACGATTGCGGCGATGGTGTTGATGGCCGTCACGTTTGCATTGGCGCAACTCAGTAAGACGCGCAACATCGCGCGCGAGCGGGTGGAAGCGTTTCAGCGTGCCAGCATGTCAATTGAAGCACTGCGCCGCGATATTGCTGCGCTTATTCGCACTGACGACCTCTTTGACACACGGTTCTTGCTGACAACGCGCGAAGCCAGTGCGCGTACAGGTGGGCATGAACGAAGCGATTTATTGATGTTCAATATCTCGCTGCGTCCGCTTCGCCCCATCGATTACCAAGGCGAAGGCCGCGAATACGAAACGCATTATCGCATTGAGGATGATGAACTCGGCTCAGCCCTGTGGCGCCGACGTGACATGGCTCCCGATGAACGCCCCGATGGCGGTGGACTCGCCGAGCCAATTGCCGATGGCGTTGTTGGGTTCCTGGTGGAAGCAAGCGATGGCGATGGTGGCTGGCGCACCGAGTGGGACTCGGATGTTGATGGAGTGCCGAAACTGGTGCGCGTTACTGTCACAGCCACGGGCATTCCGGTTGGTACAGAAAGCGTGAGCCTCACCCCTGATGTTGATCTACGCACCGTGGTTGCCATTGATCGACTGATTGCGCCGAAGCCAGATCCAGAGCCGGTGGAAGATCAACCAGCGAGCGAAACGCCGGCTGCAGGCACTGCGGCCGGAGCGGGTGGTGGTGCTGGTGGTACCGGTGGCGCCGTGGGTGCTGGTGCAGGCGGTGGCGGCGGTGCCGGAACACTGACCCCCGTTGGTGGAGCTGGTGGCATGCCAGCAGGCGGCGGGCGTGGTCCAGGTGGCGGTTCAGGCATGGGTGGTGTTCAAGGCATGGGTGGTGGTGGACGCGGCGGCCAAGGCACAGGTGGCGGTGGTGGTCGCGGCGGAAACGGCACGGGCAGTGGACGTCCAGGTGGCGGCGGCGGTCGCGGAGGTCAGCAATGACGATGTTTGCACCAACCCCTAACCGCTGCACCACGATGCACGCACCAATGTCGCAACGCGCGGCTCAGCGCGGCAGCGTGGTAGTGGTGGTGGTGTGGGCTGTGGCCGTGGCGGCGGTATTGGTTTCTGCCACGCAAATCGTCACGTTCCGCCAAGCGGTGGTTGGACGCGAGACGCTCGCGCGTGTGCAAGCACGCTGGGCTGCGCGCGCCGGCATGGAACAAATGGTGGCGATCATGGAGTTTCACCTCCAGAACGCCGACCCCGATGACCCGATGGCAGTGGTGCGTGACATGGAAGAGCACGCCACCGGAACGACCGCCACTGGCAGTTGGGATATCCGA
>JBILYM010000206.1:0-4359 GCA_044377725.1 Phycisphaerales bacterium | reverse complement strand
CAGCGTGCAACTCACCAACATTCCGAATATGACGCCCGATGTGGTCGACGCCATCGTCGACTGGCGCGATGCGGATGACAACGTTCAAGGCCTTGGCGCGGAGAGCGACTACTACTCCAACCGCTCGCTTGGCTACAAGCCGCGCAATGGAAACTTCCGCAGCTTTGCTGAATTGGAGTTGGTTGCCGGCGCATGGCCGCTGTACGTCCGTGGCGAGGACTGGAATCTCAACGGTCGCCTTGATCCCAACGAGAATGATGGAAACAAGAGCTTTCCAAATGACAAGCCTGACGGCAAACTCGATGGTGGTTGGTCAAAGTTCCTGACTGCCACGTCGGTGCAGAGTCCGATGTCGCTGAGTGGCGAAAACAAATTGCCACTGAAGGGCGCCGATCCGGAATCGCTCACCAAACGACTGGGAATTGATGCCGAACAAGCCAAGGCGTTGACAACGTATGGCAACCAGCCCAATGCCAAGCCCGAGGCGCTGATTGCCACACCGCTCAGTCAGCTGAGTGCGGGTGGTACGGGTGGAAGTAGCGGCACTGGAGGCACTGGTGGCGCTCGTGGCAGCACCGGAGGCAAGACCGGCGGCAGCACGAGCGGTGGCGGTAGCACGAGCGGTGGTCGGGGTACCGGAGGAGGAGGAGGTGGTGGTGGTAGTAGTGGCGGAATGTCCGTCAGTACCAGTGGCGGAGCGCAAACTGTTTCAGGTGGAGCTGCGGGCGGTCGGGGTTCCACCAGCGCCGGGGGGTCATCATCGGCAGGCGGCGGTTCCAGCGGCCGTTCAAGTAGCGGCAGATCAAGCGGCGGTACCACCGGCGCCTCCGCTGTTGCGGACCTCACCAATGCGCAACTGCGAGCGGTCTTACGCGAAACCACCGCGGATGACTTCACCAAGCCTGTACCCGGGCGGATGAATATCAACACCGTACCGGACTCGGTACTCAAGGAAGTACTGGAGATTGATCCGCGCTTGGCCGATGCCATCATCGCTCGCCGACGCGCCAAACCAGAAGGCATTACCAGCCTCGCCGACCTTTCGGACATGTCCGGCATTAATCCCACGGTTCTTACTCAACTTGCCACGCAATTTGATGTCACCAGCAGCGTGTATACCGTGACGAGCCGCGGCCGAGCCGCATCGACTGGTGCTGAAGTTGAGATCGAGGCGGTCGTTGATAAGTCTCAGCTCCCCGCCAAGATCCTCTCCTACCGCGAGCAGTGAAATACGAATGAAGAAGTCACCAAAGAAGCCCGTAGTCCCCGCCCTCACGCGCGATCCCCGCGTGGTGGCAGTGATCCGCGCTACCCGCGATGGATTTGAGCTGACATCGCTGCGCACCAGCGATGGAGCGGTCAGCATGTTGGCTGCGCAGCACTTTGGTACCGACGATGAACGCGTGGGCAAGTGGATTGAAACACAACGCGCCGCACGCGCCATCGTTGCGCTTCCCGGCGCGGACGTCATTGTTCGTGCGGTGCAACTACCGCCCGCTGATGAAGCGCGGCTGGAGGGCGCACTGCAACTGAATGCCAGCGCCTTTGTGCAAGGCAGAACTTCTGATTGGCGCGTTGCTTCGGCCTTGCTCCCACGCGAGCGCGGTGAAGGCATCCGGACTGGGCTTGTTGCTGAGTGGCCAGAAGATGCCAACCGCGCCGACATGCCACAAGGGCTTAACGAAGGACCGATGGTTTCCTTTGCGCCAGCGATCGCCGGCCTCGCCGCCATCGCTTCGGTGACCGATGTGCCGCTGTTGTGGGTTGATTCCGCGAACGGCGTGCTTTCGGTCTGCGTTCCAACCACCCGTGGCTTGCTGGCACGCGTGATCCGCGCTGGTGGTAACGGCGAGGACATTGAGATTGCTGAGGTAGCGCAAGCAGTCGGTGAGGCGTGCGTGCATGCCGGTGTGCCGGGTGCAGAAATTCCAAACACCATTGAGCGGACCGTGCAAGCAGCCCGCGGCGCGCTATCTGGCGGATTCGGCTGTGCCGATGCAGACCTCGGAAAGCTCTCCGCATTGGTGCGCGATTGCGATGAGTCTTCGGACCCGCAGTGGTGGCGCACTCATGGTCTAGCAGTTGGTATTGCGCTCGCGGCAAGCGGGCCCGCCATGCCATTGACCCGACTGCAATGGACTGACTTGAGCGCGCGTCCGGACCGACTGGGTGCGTTGATTAATCGCATCTCCGAGCCGCGCACTGCGCGTCGCATCATGCTGGCGGGCATCTTGACACTTGCGCTGGCGCCCCTGGCTGTAGAGGGAGCGCGCTTACTGCTTCTGCGCTGGAAACTGCCTGACCTTGAGGCATACGTGAAGGCAGAAGAACTCGATCGCAAGAAGCAGGCCATGTATCGCGTACTTGGTCGTCAAGGCGCTTCCATGACGAAGACGCTTTCAGATATTGCATGCAGCGCACCGGACGGTATTGAGGTGGAATTCATCAATGTTGCGCAGTCGGCCAAAGGCCAGGCGGTCACCGTGCGTGGCAAAGCGCGTGCTGCGGGCGGACTGCAGGGCACCGAGATCATGTTGCAGATGGAGAAGCAGTTGCGCGAAAGCGGCGCGTTTGAACAAGTGTTGCGCAATTCTGAAGCGCCCGACACGCGCGGCTATCAAGAGTTTGTAATCAACGCTACTGCAGTGCGGCCAACCTATACCGTGGCTTTCCCCGAAGCACAGGACTTTGCACGTACCTCGATGCGAGTCCGTCGCTACGGACCACCACCAGAAGATGTTGACACGGTGGCTTCGGGACTGGATGCGCGGACCACTACCCCGCCAGGCTCGACATCACGGTCAACCAAAGCATCTGACACGACCGCCGGGGCTGCAGAAGCAGCACGTTCAGACGGCGCAGTCGCAGACGCTTCGGGCGCTGACGATGGCGACGGCGACGGCGAATCAAAGTCAGGCAAAGACAGCGGTCGTCAGGCACGCGGCTCGGGACGGGGGAAGTCATCCGCCGGAACGCCATTCACGCCGTCGACCACCACCGGCAGCGGTGCCGCGGGTGCAGCAACTACGGACGCCACCAAAGCAGCGGCGGCGAATACTGAGCCCGCTGATGCCACTACCACCGATGCCGGCGCCACCGCGGCTGCAGGCGCAGACAGCAAGTCCGCCGCCCGTGGCGCACGCGCTGCAGGCACGGCGACGCGCGGTGGACTTGCCACACGCGGCAGCCTTGGCGGAAGCAGTGAAGTGGAGCCACCGCCACCAGTCTTGAGTGAGAATGAAATCAAGCGCATGAGCCGCGAAGAAGCGCGCGAGGCCCTTGTGAAGGTCTCACGCGCCCGACAGCGCGCCGATCTTGACGATGCAGTCAAGACTCGTCTGAAGACCGAGTTCGACCTTCTGCTCGAACGATGCAAGCACGAATGAAATCGAACGCTCCAGTGCAACTATGACCAATCTTCCCGCCAATCTCGAGAGCAGCATTCCAGCACCAGTTCGTGCCAAGAAGCGCCGTTCGTTCCGTAATCAAGCTGCTGATCTCCGCATGCGCTACGACGCGCTTCCGCGCCGACAACAGTGGCTGGTCATTGCAGTGCTGGTGGTCATTGCATGGTTTGCGATTGATGAATTGCTGTGGTCATACGCGCGCGGCTGGGCTTCCGAAAGCGAGCGCATTGAAGCGGCGTTGGATCGCGGGGCCAAGCGCAACAGCACGGTGAGCGCCGACCTGCGCCGATCGGTGGCGACGTTTGGCCCGGTGGTTACCCCTGGTCCAGCAGCGGTTGGTCGCGAAGAACTTGCACGTGCGATTGACGAAGTTGCCCGCAAGCACAAGGTGGCTGGCTACAGTTACGAAGCGCGGACCGGACAGCGCGTCAAGGATAATGACGCTGCGCTGCTTGGTCCATCCATTGATCGCCTGCAGGCAGAAGTGAAATTTGAGACAACCGCGGACGAGTTGCCGAAGTTCATTGCAGACTTGGAGTCACACCCAATGATCGATGGAATCACTTCGCTGCGCCTGCAGAAAAATGACCAGAATCGCAAAGTCACGGTGCAGGCAACCATTGAGACATGGGTGATCGCTGGCACTGGGAGGTCCGCGCGATGAACCTGCAATTTCAACTTCCATCTGGAATTCGTTGGTCAGGAATGTTGGTAGCTACGGTGCTATGCGCAAGCGCTGGCGCCGTGGTGTTGGTGCAACACTCTGCCCCGCTGCTGCTTGACATCTTTCGTCCTTCGGCATCGATAGACGCGGTTGATGTGACAACGCCGCTGCTTGCGCAACATGAGACCACGCAGGGGACGTATGAGTCTCGCTTTGCGGGACGCTCGTTGTTCTTCGCGCCGCAGGACTGGAAGCGCAAGATTCCACCGCCACCGCCACCGCCGCCAC
>JBILYM010000020.1:0-16553 GCA_044377725.1 Phycisphaerales bacterium | reverse complement strand
CATTGACATCGGTCTGGCTGATGAATCGCAACGAACGCGGATCGGTCCAAGCGATGATGGCGCGCGCGTGACTTTCGGTGGCCATCTGCGCCATGCTGCGTGCAAGCACTGCGGCGGGTTCGTCGCTTTCTACCAATTCGCGCGAACGGAGTGCGCGCGCGGGTTGGTTGCGGAGCCATGATTCGGTTTCCTCGGCAATGCGGCGCATGGCGGAAACAGCGTCGAGCGGATACTTGCCGGCAGCGGTCTCACCGCTCAGCATCACTGCGTCAGCGCCGCCAAAGATGGCGCTGGCAACATCGGACGCTTCGGCGCGTGTTGGAAGTGGCGCTTCCATCATGCTCTGCAACATTTGCGTGGCAACGATGCACGGGATAGCGGCGCGCTCACAGGCAGCCTGAATTCTGCGTTGTTCTACTGGAACGCGCGCAAAATCTAGTTCAATGGCCAGGTCGCCGCGCGCCACCATCATCGCTTCAGCTTCGGCGGCGATGGCATCAAGCGAGTTGAGCGCCACGGGGCGCTCGATCTTGGCAACGATGCCGGGAATGCGGCTGCGACTGGCTTTGGCGCTGCGGGAAAGTGTGCGGCGCAGGCTGGTGATATCGGCGGCTGTTTGCACAAACGACAGCGCTACGAAATCGGCGCCGTGTCGCACGGCCCAGTCAGCTAGGACGCGATCGCGTGCAGTTGGCGCGGTCAGGCTGACGGCGGTCTCAGGAAGATTGACGCCCTTGCGGCTGGAGATGTTGCCGCCAACTTCACACACGCACTCCACCACGCCGCGGCGGTTGGCACGCACGCGCAGTTGCACGGCGCCGTCATCAATCAGCACGCGGTCGCCGGTGCCGACATCATCGGTAAACCGTTTGTAGTCAACATGCAGTGTGATCGGCCGTGCGTCTGGATTGATCACTCCGTTGCCACGCACAATGCGGACCGGATCGCCGTGTCGGAGCCGGATGGTCTCGCCACGTTCGATGATGGTGAGTCGAATCTTTGGTCCGGGCAGGTCAGCGAGGATGCCGATTTCCAGCTTGAGTGACTTGGCCACGGCACGGATGGTGGCGATGGTGCGTGCGTGGGTGGCGGGGTCGCCGTGGCTCATGTTCAGGCGAAAGACGCTGACCCCGGCGCGCGCGAGTCGGGTGAGCATGGCGGTGGAGTTTGACACCGGTCCAACGGTTGCCACGATGCGAGTCAGGCTGCGTTTCGTTTGAAAGGCCGTATGGGCGCGCTTCATGTTCATGGCGGGAATACTACGATCCGCGCTCCATGCTTCAGAAGATCTTCAAGGCGTACGACGTCCGCGGCATTTACCCCGAGCCTCTTAACGAGACCGATGCGTGGCAAATTGGCTACGGCACAGCGCGTTTCCTCTTGGAGACGGCTTCCAAGGAAGGTC
Organism: Phycisphaerales bacterium; assembly: GCA_044377725.1. Taxonomy (GTDB): domain Bacteria; phylum Planctomycetota; class Phycisphaerae; order Phycisphaerales; family SM1A02; genus UBA966. Next base: position 15,148 of record JBILYM010000020.1, on the reverse strand, counting down.
GCACCGATGCGGGTGCACGCTTGGTGGTGGTTGGACGTGATATGCGCAAGAGTTCGCCAAGCCTGGTGCGTGCGTTGAAGGACGGCATGATTGAAGCCGGCGCACACGTTGTTGATGTGGGCATGGTGGACACGCCGCTCACGTACTTTGCGGTGAATGCGTTGAATGCCGCGGGTGCAGTGCAGACCACGGCGAGTCACAACCCCGCGCAATACAACGGCTTCAAGGTGAGTGGTGTTGGCGCAAAGCCGGTTGGTCAGGACACTGGTCTTGGTGCAATCAAACTCATTGCCGAGGGTGCGCGCAAAGGCATGGGCCCCGGCGGTGGAACTGAGGAGTCGCGCGACCTATGGAGTGGTTACCGCGCGCACTTACTGGCGCTCTTGCCCAAGGAAATTCTTGACGGTACGCGCACACTGCACGTGGTGATCGACGCATCAAACGGTATGGCGGGAACCATGGTGCCGCAGGTATTCAGCGCGGTCAAGGGTTTGAAGATCACCCCGATCAACTTTGATAATTCCACTGGCGAATTTGTGCATGAACCAAATCCCTTGGTGGAAGCGAATTTGGCGCCGACGCGCGAAGGTGTTCGCACGCTCAAGGCTGACTTTGGTGTCTGCTTTGACGGTGATGCCGACCGTTGCATGGTGATTGATGAGAAGGGTGAGCCGATCGGCTGCGACTTGCTGACTGCGTGGCTAGCGCAGGGCTGGTTGAAGGCGCAGCCGGGGGCGCCCATTGTGTACGACTTGCGCAGCACGCGCTCCGTTGAGGAGAGCGTGCGCGCGGCGGGCGGCGTGCCGGTTGAAGGGCGCGTGGGGCACGTATTCATGAAGCAGAAGTTGCGCGAGACGGGCGCGCCATTCGGCGGCGAACTGAGCGGGCACTTCTACTTTGGCGATATGTGGTGCACCGACAGTGGTGCGCGCGCGTTCATCAATGTGGTGAGTGCGTTGGTGGCGGCCGGCAAGCCTGTCTCCCAGTGCATCAAGCCGTTCCGGAAGTTCTCGCAGAGTGGCGAAATCAACTTTGAGAATGAAGACAAGCAAGGTGCGCTGGACGCGTTGCGCGCCAAGTATCCGAATGCCAAGTTTCACACGCTTGATGGCCTCAGCATGGACTGCGGCAGTTGGTGGGCGAACATCCGCATGTCAAACACGGAGCCGCTGTTGCGATTGAACCTTGAGTCACGCGATGCGGCGACGGTGGCGGCCATGGTGAAGGAACTTGAGCCAATTCTTGGGCATCGCGTCGATCACTAAAGAGGTGCCTGGCACCACTGTCCCTATCTACGGCACCACTGTCCCTCATGACGGCACCACTGTCCTCAGTGACAGCGGATTCATTCACCAGGGATATGCGTAATGACGCCTTCCCATGGGCTGCTGGCGTTGGCGTAAAGCTTGCGCGGAATTCTCCCCGCGCGCGCTGTGTGCCAACCTGCATCGAGCGCCAGACGCATGGCGTGCGCCATTCTGACCGGGTCTTGTGCGTGCGCAATGCCCGTGTTGAGGAGAACGCCGTCCGCGCCCAGTTCCATGGCGTGCACGATGTCGCTTGCCGTGCCAACGCCAGCGTCAACGATCACTGGATACTCGGCACTGCCGCCTTGTTCGGCAAGCTTGAGACGATCAATCACCATGCGTATTGCTGCGGGATTTGCAATGCCACGGCCGCTACCAATTGGACTGCCAGCAGGCATCACACTGGCTGCGCCCGCATCGCGCAGGCGCGCCGCGATGATTGGATCATCACTGGAATAGCAGAGCACCGTGAAGCCGTCCTTCACTAACTCCTTGCATGCTTCGAGCGTTCCCACCGGGTCCGGAAGCAGCGTGGTTCGGTCGCCGAGCACTTCGAGTTTCACCCAGCCAGCGCCTGGGTTTCCCAACTGCTCCAAGATCTCTCTCCCGAGCCGCGAGACACGCACGGCGTCCTCGGCCGTGAAGCAGCCGGCGGTGTTTGGCAGAATCGTCAGGCGCTCCAGCGGCAAGAAGTCCAGGATCGATCGGCCCTCGGCGTCAACAAGACGCTCGCGGCGCACAGCCACCGTGACGCAATCGGCGCCGGACGCCTCGATCGCGGCCTGCATGGTTGCATAGTCCCGATACTTGCCGGTGCCGACCACCAGTCGACTGCTCAGGGTGAAACTGCCGATGCGTAGCGGCGGCAGAGCCGGGCTCACTGGCGCGGTTCGAACATTGACGGTTGGTTGATGCGTAGTCATGGGATCTTCGGCGTTAGCCGCCTCCAACAAGGGTAACCACCTCAACGCGGTCGCCTTCGGCAAGCGCGTGCGTTGGGTGCAGCGCCTTGCGAACCAATTGTGCGTTCACTTCCACTGCGCAGGGGGCTCGTTCCAGTCCAAGGGTCAGCAACAACTGTGCCACCGTGGCGGGGCCGTCCAGTTCCTTGTGTTGGCCGTTCAATTCAATGCGCATCGCAAAAAGTGTAAGGGAGGAAACCCGCCTACTATGCCCACATGGCGAAAATGGCGTTAGTCTCTCGGCAGTTACAGCGCGCAGGTGCGAATTTGCACGTGTTTGGCGGCATTGCGGCCGGTAGGCGGTTGAATGCCAACGGCCCTGCCTCATGTGCCCTATTCATGCTGCTGTTTGCCGCGATGGTCGCCCTGGGTGGATGCAAGAAGCCCCGCTATGACTCCAGCACTCCAGCGCTGGCCGTTGATGCCATGGCGCAGATGGTCAAGGATGGACGCCCGGAACTCTTGCCCACCATGATCGACATTGAGGCGCGCGAAATGACCTTCTCCGACGGCGTGACGGAGGCGAGTGCCATCAGTGACGTGAAGAAGAAGACCGGCGACATGCTGGCGCAGCTCTGGCGCGTGAGCAAGAAGTTGCAGACGAAGTATCCAGCCGATGTAGCGAAGGAACTTGCCAAGGGCGGCTCGTGGGCAAACCGCAGCGGCTTTGGCGATGTATTCACGTCCGTGATGGCCGATCCGTTCGGTTGGCTTGATGCGAACCGTTCGCGCTTGGTGGTTGACGATCTTGGCGATGGAACCGCGGCGTTCACTATCGATGGCAAGCAAGTGCTGGGCGGCACACTCGCGATGCGTGAGACGTCTGATGGTTGGCGCATTGCCGTGCCGGTGAATCTCATCCGTGGCAGTGGCTATTTCCCAGAAACGCGCGAAGAGTGGGCGGTGTTGGCGTACATGATGATTGCCGTGGAGAACGCGCTGGCAGACTTTGAGAATGAACTTGATACTGGCAAATTTAAGAATCTCAGCGCTGCAAGTGAGCGCGCCGGTCGCATGATTGCCGAAAGTGCCGTAGCGCAGGGCATCATCTTTGCGATGATGAAGCAGAAGGGTGACGGGACCAAGGCAGGCGCGCCAAGTGGGGCCATCGAACTGAAAGTCGGCAAGGATTCAGTGCAGATCGGTTCGACTGGTGATGTGCAGAAAGACCTCGGTCAGGCCGGGGACATGATGCGCAAGCAAGCCGAGCCGTGATCGATCAGAACATTACGAAAGTGATCAGGATGAAAATCGGCATCAGAATCGCGCCTGACCACAACATGTAGCCAAAGAATGTTGGCATGGCCACGCCGTCTTCGCGAGCAATGGCGGCCACCATCAGATTCGGCCCGTTGCCGATGTATGTATTCGCGCCCATGAACACCGCGCCGCAACTGACGCCGCCGAGCAGGGCGGGATCAATCAACGCTCCGGAATAGTGGATGCCGTTGGTGATGTCTTGCGGCGTCACGGTGCGCGCCACATCGGCGAACACCAGGTAGGTGGGCGCGTTATCAAGGAAACTGGAAAGCAGCCCGGTGGCCCAGAAGAATTGCGCAGGCGATTGCACGCCCAGCTGCCCACCACGATCAATGAGCAGCTCCAGTGCGGGCTGCATGGCAAGGAACAGTCCGCCGAACAGCGCAGCAACCTCAATCATTGGACCGAATGCAAAGTGATTTTCCTTGCGCACCGCACGCGGCGTCAGCATCAGGCTTGCTGCTGCGCACATGAGCATGATTCCCTCGCGACCGCCTTCGGGAATCGTCAAGCCCGTGCCGAAGAACTCCTTGCCGGGCACCATGAATGCTGCGGCAAGAACCACGCCCGCCAACCACAACACATTCTGCGCGCCAGAAATACGAATCACCGGCGCGGGCGCATTGTTGTCGTCCATGTCGGCGGGCTCAGGTGCAGCGCCTTCCTTGCGTGCAAAGAACGTGTCCGTTGCAAAGAACACGGTGAGTAGCAGGAGATTGGCGATCAGCCATTCAGGAAAGAGAGTGAGTGTCCAGCTGAAAGGAACGCCACGTAGGTAGCCCAAGAAGAGTGGCGGATCACCAATCGGTAACAGCAGTCCGCCGATGTTGCTGACGATGAATATGAAAAAGATCACCACATGGACGCGGTGCTTGCGCTTTCCGTTGGCACGCAACAGCGGTCGAATGAGCAGCATGCTGGCGCCGGTGGTTCCCAGCAGATTGGCCACCAATGCGCCCAAGGCCAAGATGGCGGTATTGACGCGCGGCGAACCTGGAATGTGCCCGGAAATCAGGATGCCACCAGAGATCACGTACAGCGAGAACAACAGCACGATGAACGGAATGAATTCGGCGGTGGCGTGCAGCGCGGCTTTGGAGGCGCCTGAGCCGCCTTCAAGCGCACCGACGATGGCCAGGGCAACGAGCCCGCATCCTGCCGACACAATGAATTTGTTACGGTTGGACTCCCACCAATGCGCGGTTTGCTTGATGAGTGGCAGGACGGCGATGGCACCCAGGAGCGCGGCGAATGGAATCACGGTCCATGTGGGGAGGTGCACCACGGCGGACGGGGTGTCCGTGGCACCGGTGCTACTCACGTCATTCATGGCATAAGCGGCGCCGATGGCGTGGGCGGCATGGATGGCGATGGAAGCACTCATGAACGGGCAGGGTAGCGGGGCGTTCGCAGGCGGTGGAATGTGCCCGGGGCGCGCAACCGCCATGCCGGTTCCCGGTACCGTTCCATGCATGGAGCGATGGTGCAAGAAGCGTTTTTCTCGATCGTTTGCTGTCATAGGCGCTGTCATGGGCGCGGTGGCGGCATCGATGGCAAGTAGCGCGGCGGCGCCGACTTCGACCGTTGCGCCCGGACTTGCCGCGCCACCCGCGGCGGCGACATCGACGTCTTCAACCGGTAGCTCCGCTCCTTCTGTGGCGCCTGCATTCACGGACACCATTGCTGGTACGGCGATCCGCGTCGACATGATGGCTGTTCCCGCATGTGATGGCGCCGCTCCGTTCTTTGCAGCGCGCACCGAAGTTCCGTGGGAACTCTTTGACGCGTTCCTCTACCAGCTTGATCAGAAGGCGGGCGCCAGTACCCCGGAGAGTGATGCGGTCACGCGTCCCACCAAGCCGTACGTTTCGGTTGATCGTGGCTACGGTCACCAGGGTTGGCCCGCGATCTCCATGAGTTCAAAGGGCGCGGTGCAATTCTGCGAGTGGCTATCCAAGAAGACTGGCAGAACGTATCGATTGCCAACCGTTGCCGAGTGGCAATGCATGGCCAAGCAGACCCCAGTGACGGCGGAGTCAATCACTGAGAGCGCGTGGACCGCTGCGGATGCAAAGAATGCATCGCACAAGATTGGTTCCAAGAAACTGGATGCCATCGGTCTTGCTGATCTTTGGGGTAATGCCGCAGAGTGGTGCGTGGCCGCGGATGGCACCTTCTGCATTCTTGGTGGCTCATTCAAAGACAAGAAGATCGACCCCGCTGCGATGAAACCGATCCCCGAAACCGAGGATTGGAATGAAAGCGATCCACAGTTCCCCAAGAGCGTGTGGTGGCTGGTTGACGGCCCGTACATTGGAATGCGCGTTGTAACGAACGACGCCACCGCACACATCAATTCCGCGCCAAGTGGCGCAGCACCTGCAGCAACGGAGAAGAAATAATGACTACAGAACAGACCTCGGGCGGCATCACTCGCCGTGACTTTGTGGCGATCTCCTCAGCAGCAGGAATGGCAGCGTTCATCGCGCCGTCGGTGCTGGGTGCGCAGGACACTGGAACTCCTCTGAAGCCGCTCAAGGTGGCGCTCATCGGCTGCGGCGGTCGCGGTTCGGGTGCTGCGAATCAGGCACTGAAGGCTGACAAGGGCGTGATTCTGTGGGCCGTCGCGGACGTCTTCCCCGATCGCATGGACAGTTGCCTGAAGCAGTTTGAGAAGCACCCATCGAAGGACCGCGTGCAGGTGCCGGCCGAGCGCCGCTTCTCTGGGTTCGATGGATACAAGCAAGCGATCGCATCAGGCGTTGACGTGGTGCTGCTCTGCAGTGCGCCGCACTTCCGGCCGATGCACCTTGCAGAAGCAGTGGCCGCGGGCAAGCACATCTTCTGCGAGAAGCCCATGTTTGTTGACGCCCCTGGCTATCGCAGCGTGGTGGAGAGTGTGAAGGCTGCCAAGGCGAAGAACATCAACCTGATGTCTGGTTTCTGCTGGCGTCGCTCAGCGCCGGAGGCTGCAACGTTCGCTCAGTTAGAGAAGGGCACGCTCGGCACTCCGATGGCGATGTACAGCTGCTATTACACCGGCCCACTGGGCACCAACAAGCGTCAGCCCGGTTGGAGTGACATGGAGTTCCAGGTGCGCAATTGGCAGCATTTCACCTGGCTTTCAGGCGATCAGATGGTGGAGCAGGCCGTGCATTCGGTGGACAAGGTGAACTGGTGCTTCCGCAATGAGCCACCAAAGAGCGCCGTCGGAATGGGCGGGCGCCAACTGCGCGAGGCGATGCCGGAACGCGGCGATGTCTATGACCACTTTGCCATCGTGTACGAGTGGGCCGACGGTCGCCGTGCATTCTTGAATTGCCGACAAGAGCCCGATTGCTACTTTGAGAACACCGATTGGATCGCCGGCACCAAGGGTCAGTGCTTCATCAATGGATGGGGCCCGATGCATGTGATGAAGGATCCCGCGGGCAACGTGTTGTGGGAATACCCAGCCGACGGTCCCAAGTCCGACATGTATCAAAACGAGCATGACGAACTCTTCAAGGCGATTCGTGATGGCAAGGTCATCAATGATGGCGAGTGGATGGTGGTCAGCAACATGATGGCTGTGCTTGGCCGCATGGCGGCGTACAGCGGGCAACAGGTCACCTGGGAGCAAGCCGTCACATCCACGGAATCACTTTCGCCCAAGCAGTACATCATGGGTCCTTTGGAAATGCCGCTTGAGAAGAAGCCAGGGCAGTACAAGGTTCTGTGATCGTTGGCGAAGCACCACGAATGACCAAGTCACGAATGACCAAGCCACGAATGAGCAAGTAAGGATCAGTACATGACCGACCGCACGCCAGTGAAGCCAAGTACGACCCCGGATCCAACTCGCCGCAGCTTTCTTGGAAACGGCGGGGCGCTCATGGCAGCGGCCATTGCTGTACCAATTGTTCTGACTCGATGCCGAACCTTGGCAGGCACCGTTCCGCCGCCAAGTCCAAGTGAATCAAAGGGCAAAGCGATTCGTGTTGGCGTGATCGGCTGCGGTGGTCGTGGTACGGGTGCGGCGTTCGATGCGCTCAAGGCGAGCCCGGATACCACCATTGTGGCGCTTGGTGACCTGTTTCCAGACCGCGTCCAGAGTGCTGCTGCCGGACTGGCAAAGAATCCACGCGGCGTGGTTGCCAGTTCAGCATGCTTCTCAGGCTTTGATGCCTACCGCCAGGTGCTCGCCACTGACTGCGACATGGTGATTCTTGCAACTTCGCCGGGCTTCCGACCAACGCACTTTGCGGCGGCGGTTGACGCCGGTAAGCACATCTTCTTTGAGAAGCCAGTGGCAGTGGATCCAAGTGGAATTCGCACGGTGCTTGATGCATCCGCGCGCGCTGCAGAGCGGAAATTGTGCATCGTGACGGGCACGCAGCGTCGGCATGAACGCTGCTACATCGAGGCAATGGCCAAGATTCAGGATGGCGCCATCGGTCGGCCAATCGCAGCGCGTTGCTATTGGAATCAAGGTGGTCTGTGGAACAAGACGCCAGACCCGAAGCTCTCTGAAATCGAGAATCAGATTCGCAATTGGCTGTACTACACCTGGTTGTCCGGCGACCACATCGTTGAGCAGCACGTGCACAATATTGACGTAGTGAATTGGGCGATGGGTGGCGCGCCGCTTCGTTGTGTTGCGACCGGTGGTCGCCAGGTTCGTACCGAGCCAGCGTTCGGTGCCATCAATGATCACTTCTCTATTCATTACGAATATTCCGATGATCGCATTGGCGCTTCCATGTGTCGCCAACAGGACAATACCGATGGCAAAGTGGAAGAGATCATCTACGGAACTGAAGGCACCATGCTCACCACCAGTGGCAGCGCGCAGTGCCGCGGTCGCAATACATGGACGTTTGCAGGCGAAAACCCCAATCCATACGTGGTTGAGCACATTGATTTGCAAGAGGCGGTTCGTGGTAATGCGCCGTACATCAATGAAGGAAAGCGCATTGCAGAAAGCACTATGACTGCAATCATGGGCCGTATGTCCGCATATACCGGCAAGGATTTGGAGTGGAGCGCGGCGCTTGCTGACCCGATGGACCTTGTACCGAAGGATCCGAAGCCGGGTCCGGGCATGGTTCAGAAGGTGGCGATGCCAGGCATGGTGTGAACACGGAGCGCAGGTGTTGGCCAGCCTGCGCTGGTGACCACTGGGTTCCGTTCTGTTTCATAGCGCCAGCGCGCGCTGGTGCTTGGCAACATTGAAAGCAGGGCGCGTCCTCGTTCTGGCCCCATCACGGAGAGTGCGGTTGCAAGTGCATCGGCCTCAACGCCGGTGCGCGCCACCACTACCACCTCAACACGGGTGTTCAGCGGCTCGCCGGTCGCCGGATCAATGATGTGACTTCGGCGCGTGGTGGTTCCGCCCTCGGCGGCAAGATCCATATGCTGGAATCGATCGCCACTGGTGGTGACGGCTGCATTCGCCAAATCAAGTTGCGTATGCCAGGGATCATCAAGGTCAATCTTCCATCCCGAGCGGCCAGGCGGCGGATCACTGACGGCAATGTCGCCGGACAGGTCGATCAGCGCGCTGGTGATGCCGCGCTCGCGCAGCACGGCGAGTGCAGCATCGGCGCCGAGTCCTTGGCCAATTCCGCCGAAATCAAGTTCTAGCCCCGGTACCAGTGCGGTGTAGGTGTGCGTGGCGGAATCAAACTGCACCTGCGGCCAACCGCAACGGGCGCGCAGTGCTTGCAGTTCCGCTGCGTCTGGCGAACGGCCATCGGTTCGCGCCGCACGCCATCGCTTGGTGAGCGCACCGACGGTTGGATCAAATGCACCGCCAGTCATGCGCGCGTACTTGAGCGACATACTCAGGGCGTTCGCTAGATCTGCTCCAACTATTGTCTGCACGCCCTCTACCGACGGAAGCTGGCGAGTTTCGCTTGCAGGCATCCAATCGCTGAGGGCCTCCTCAATACGCGCGAGGCGATCGAAGACGGCGCGCGCGGATTCGTTGGCTGATTCCTCGTTCGGTGCATAGAACACTACGCGGCAGGGCGCTCCCATCACCATGCGCGAGAACTCAAACTGTTGTGTGGCGACTGCGCTCTGTGTTGCCAGAGAGACGTTCGATTGGCATGCACTCAGCGCGCCAATTCCCAGGCACGAAACGAGCACGTGCATCATCGTCGCGACTGATTTCATTGCCACTGCTTCTGCATCATCACGATATTTCGTGCTGGAATATGGCATATCCACTCAAGATCTTGAGCGATTGATCGAAAGGTTGCCTCGCGATAGAAGGTGACATGGGTGGGGTCGCGCCGATAGTGCCAGTTTGCAAACTGCTCATCATCGGTCTGAAAGTTCGTCATGATGGCGAGTGTTCCGCCTGGTCGAAGCAATCGATCAAGCTGCTGAAACTCAGCGCGCGGGTAATGGAAGTGCTCAACCACTTCCGTGCAGGTGATGAAGTCATACTCGCGCTCCAGCGGATCGGTATCCGGAAAGAAGATCGGGTCATAGATCTGCATGGTGTGCCCCGCGTCGCCCAAGATGTGCGCGAGCGCTGGACCTGGTCCACAGCCGTAATCAAGACCCTCTTGTGCGGCGGGCAAGCGCTTCAGCAGCGGATCGGAAACGCGCTGCAGAAACGTGCGGTACGCCTTGTCGTTCGGATCATTGTTGTGCTGCGCGTAGCGCGCCTGTTCATCAGTACGGGTCGGCAGGTGCGCGTCGGCCAGCAATGTCGCTTGGCACGTTCCGCAGCGCCAGTAGGTCAGCGTGTCAATCACCGCAAGCGTGCGCAGTGTGCGTCGCCCGCACACCCGACATCCGTGTGCCGGTGCCTCAGGGAGCGGCGCCGCAACGGTTGCAAGTACTGGTCGTGGTTTGGGAGTTCGATGTTCGGCCATGTGGTGGATTGTGTCATGACGCGAGCGGACCGGTAGCGTGGTAATTTGCCACCCTTGACTCCCACGGCACACATCCTCGGCGCAGGCGGCATCGGTATTGCCGCGGCTGCTTGCCTGGTTCGTGCCGGTTGGTCGGTCACCATGGTGGATGCAAACGCCGCCAAAGTTGCTGCTGGGCGCGCTTCGGGCATGGTTCTTGATGATCAGCCACCGATGCGGGTGGACTTTGTGAACTTTGACTCCTGGAGCCCGCCCACGGGTGCCACCGTTCTCCTGTGCACCAAGACCTTTGACAATGCTGCCGTTCTGGCGCGTCTGCCCGATGAGCAAGCGCTGCTTCCCATCCAGAATGGCTTTGAACCCGCCCTCGAGCGTCGCGGTCATCCGAGCGAAGCCATTGCGTCATTTGTTTCGGCGTGCCCGGCGGATCGTCCGGTCGCGCGCATCACTCGGGCCGGTTCATTGCACATCGGAGCGCGCCGCTCGGTCAGCGCCGAGGAGGCAGGGCGTATCGCTGCATTGGCTGCCGCGTTCCGCGCGGGCAAACTCTTTGCAGTGGAACATGTGGATGACGTTCGCCCGTTTAAGGCAACCAAGCTGATGTACAACGCGGCCATCTCGCCGCTTGCAGCAAGCGCTGGCGTAGACAACGCCGGGTTACTCACCGACCCGCTTGCGCAACGCCTGTTCTTTGCGTTGCTGCGCGAGAACTACAACATCCTCCACGGCGTTGGTCAGCAACTTGAAAAAATCGGTCCGTTTCATCCAACGACAGTGATGCGGATTCTGTCCACGCCGTTTCTTCCCGGAATCATGGGTGTGTTCTTTCGGCCGTCACTGCGCGGAACGTATTGCTCAATGAGTCCTGACATGGGCAGCGGTCGAACGGAAGTCGATGCGTACAACGGTCACTTGGTACGCATGGCTGGCAGTCAACCATGCCCAATCAATCGCGCCGTGATCACCATGGTGGAACGCATCTCTGCGCAGCGTGAGACGCCATCGCCGGCGCACCTGCAACAGATGGCCGCTTCGCTTTCAAGCAGAGTTTTTCGATGAATGTTGTCACTGGCGCAGCCGGATTCATTGGGTCCCACCTCGTCGATCGATTGCTTCAGGCAGGCGAAGCGGTGCGCGTGGTGGAGCATCCCGCGGCCTCCGTTGAACATCTTCCGCTCAAGGATGTGGAACTGGTTCGCGCTGATATTCGCGATGCCGTTGCGATGCACGAAGTCATGCGCGGATCTACGCGCGTCTATCACCTTGCCGCGGACCCAAATCTCTGGCGCCGTGATCGTCGCGAGTTTGATGCTGTCAACCATGTCGGCGCACTGAATGTCATGCGCGCCGCGCTGGATGGCGGTGCTAACCGGGTGTTGTACGTGAGTACCGAGAGCATTCTGACATCGGGTGTGCCCGGATCGAAGCACCCGTCGATTGAGTCTGCGCGATTTCGCGAGGAAGACATGATCGGTCCGTACTGCCTCAGTAAATTCCGCGCAGAGCGCGCAGCGTTTCAGCTTGCAGAGGCGGGCAGTCCAGTGATCGTCTGTAGCCCAACGCTGCCGATTGGGCCGGGGGATCGCAACCAAACGCCGCCCACACGACTGGCCGTTGCGTTCTGCCGCGGCAAGATTCCCGCCTACCTGGACTGCAGTGTGAATCTAATTGACGCACGCGATGTTGCCGATGGCCTGGTGCGCGCGATGGACCGTGGTCGGCCGGGAGTGCGTTACATGCTCGGTGCGCACAACACGCGTCTCGCGCACTGGCTCGGCGTGCTGGCGGGCATCGTTGGCCGCCCCGCGCCACGCCATTCGGTGCCGTACCCGTTGGCACTCGCGGTCGGTTGGTGCAGCGAGCGATGGGCGGACGCCGTTTCGCACCGCATTCCGATGGCCACGGTCACCGGCGTTCGGCTCACGCGGCGCACCATGCACTTTGACCACTCCGGAAGCCTCAACGAGCTGGGTTTGGCTCCACGATCGGTGCAGGACGCCACCCGTGACGCCGTGGCGTGGTATCGCCAGCAGCGATGGATCTAAGGCAACTCCCGCCGGGCGAGGAGTGGCACGTGTGAGTGGGGTTCATCACTCGAACGTGACTTCAAGCAGACTGACATCATCCTCAAAGTCAGTGCGCGTGCCGATGAGTCGGCTGCGGGCGATTAACCGTTCCACAGAACCGTCACCCTTGCGAACTTCTTCAGAAACGTTGGCAAGGAAGGCTTCCAAGGCCCAGCACGAGCCGTCTTCCTGCATGATTTCGTGGATGCCGTCGCTGTAGACGAAGAGTTGTGCTCCGGGCAGCAAGGCGGTCGTTGCGGTGCCGTAGGGCGCGCCGCTGAAGGCGCCGATCATTGGCCCGCTGATGTCTTCATTGCCGCCGAGTTCTTTGTCGGTGCCGCCCGGTGTGTACAGCAATGCCGGCGGGTGACCGCCGCTGGAATACTTCAGCTCCCGACGTGACAGGTCCGCCACGCCGTACCACATGGTGAAGAACATCCCGTTGTGCTTACTCATCGGGAACATCTCATTCAGTGCCGAAAGTACCGCGCCTGGATCGCCCAGATCGGCACCGCCAAGTGCATTGACCTGCATGGCGTTCATGACACTCACCGATAGCAGGGCGGGACCAACTCCGTGACCACACACATCGAGCAGGTAGATGGCCATGCGGTTCTCATCAAGCCAGTGGTAGCCGAAACTATCACCGCCGAGGCTCGCAGAAGGCACAAACGCCCAGCGCGTGCGCACGCGTCCTTCGATTGGCTCTGGAATCAGGCTCTGCACATAGTGAGCAGCGCTATCAAGCTCGGCGCGCAGGGCGTTGAATACTGCGTCGCGTTCCTTCTGCGCGCGGTTGGCGCGGGCGTGGTACTGAATGCGTGCAATCAATTCCAGAGGATCGGGAAGCTTCACCAAGTAATCGTTGGCACCGCGTGCGAACGCCTCAGCCTTGATTGATGGCTCTTCCTTGACGCTTAGCACAATCAGCGGGGTGCGCGCCAACGCTGGATTGCGTCGATACGCGCTCACCAATTCCAGGCCGTCGGCATCGGGCATCACCAAGTCTTGCAGGATGACGTCGGGGTCCACCTCGGCAACTTTGGCCAAGGCTTCAGATCCCTTGATGCAGGCAATCAGTTGGATATTCTTATGCGGCAGCAGCATGCGCCGGACTGCCTCTGCGATGATCGGCTGATCATCAACAATAAGGACGCGCATCGGGGTTTCATCGTCTATTCCTGCTGCAATATTCATGTGGTAACTCCTGGTCGTGGTTTGCTAAGTGCGGCAGTGACTGCCGGACCGATATGTTCAATTGCTAAGGTTCGTTCCGCGGCACCACTCTGGCTTGCTGCACCGGGCATTCCCCAAACCACACTGGTGGCTCGGTCTTGCGCAAAGGTACGCCAACCGCTGTTTTTGAGTGCCATCATGCCCGTCGCGCCATCCTTGCCCATGCCCGTGAGCAGCACTGCGGCGCCGCTACGGGAACGAACGAGCGCCAAGCTCTCAAAGAACACATCAATAGATGGGCGGTGGATGAGTTCTGGATCCCCGGCAACGTACTCAAGGGTTCCGCCGGGCTTCATGATCATCTGCTGGGCCTCGCCAGCCACCAGAATCGATCCTGGGACGGGGCGATCGCCTCGTCGCGCCAGTGTCACCGGCCGCCCCGTCTGTGACGTCAGCCATTGTGCCAGTCCCGGCAGGAATGTGGCATCCATGTGCTGCACGATCACCACTGCATAGGGCAGCGTGGGCGGCAATGACTTCAGGAATGTGGCCAGTGCCTGCGGTCCACCAGTACTGGCACCGACCGCGACCAAGAGGAATGGGTCATGTGGATCATGTGCGTGATGTGGATGATGTGGATGGTGCGGCTGGTGTGGAGCATGCGCGTGGTGCCCCGGACCTCCGGTGGGCTTCCCGGTCATGGTTGGCTTGACCACCGGGGTCACCCCCGCGGTCAATGGCGCGGTTGCTGCAGCCCGAAACTCCGAAGAGGTCATCTTGCGTACGGCGGCAATCTTGCCCAGGAGCGCTTTATCTCCCTGCGTCCCGGTGCTGCCAAGGCGTGGCGTGTCCACGGCGTCCAGCGCGCCCGCGCCGATGGCTTCATAGACACGCGACGCATTGCCTTCCACGGTGGCAGTCACCACCACAATTGGGCAGGGCGCGTCGCGCATGATCAGGCGTGTTGATTCCACCCCGTCCATGACCGGCATGATCAGATCCATCAACACAAGGTCAGGGCGATCAGCCTTGGCTCGTTCCAATGCCTCGGCGCCGTCGTTGGCCATCCACGCAATCGTTACGCCAGGGATCTGCGTCACCACTCGGCGAAGCGCTTCACGCGCCATGGCGAGGTCGTTGACAATTGCGATGCGAAAGGACACTTGAGGATCTTACCGATGAAAGAGAGGCAATAAGGCGGCGCGGATCACCGCCCCCGAGCAGTGCACGGTCGATTCAGGGCGTTCCAACCAGTCCGGTGACTGTCGCAATGAAACTCTGATCTTGGAAACTACCCTTGGTCAGGTAGGCATTTGCTCCGGCATCCATACCAGCTCGGCGATCTTCATCGCGGTCTTTGTAACTGACCACCGCAATTGGAACATGAGCGAAGCGCGGATCCGAACGGACCAATCGCACCAGTTCGATTCCATTCATACGCGGCATATCAATGTCAGTGACCAACATGTCAAATCGTCCGGCGCGGATCTGATTCCAGGCGTCCATTC
>JBILYM010000149.1:0-5638 GCA_044377725.1 Phycisphaerales bacterium | reverse complement strand
CCCCGGCCGCTTGCTGGTGATGATGCCGCAGATGGACAAGGTTGGCGTCAGCCGCAAGGTGGAAGACGAAGACCAGCGTCGCGAAATGCGCCGTATCTTGGACAGCTTGGAGCTGCCAACGGGCTTCGGATTCATTCTGCGCACTGCTGGCTTCGACCGCACCAAGACGGAACTGCAGCGCGACGCCATTTATCTTCAGCGCCTGTGGCAGGCCATGGAGCGTCGCATGAGTTCCACCGGCGCGCCCTGCGCCCTGTACACGGAAAGCGATCTGCTGGTTCGCACCATCCGCGACATCGCCGACGACAGTGTTGATGCGATTGTGGTTGACAGCGAGAGCGCTTTCACGCGCGCCAAGACCTTCTTGCAAGTGGTGGCGCCGATCAACGCGCCGCGGCTCCTGTATTACGACCGCATTGCGCCAGTCTTCGAAGCGTTCGGCGTTGAGCGGCAAATTGAGCAGATTCATGCACGCGAAGTGCCGCTGCCATCGGGCGGCGCACTGGTCATCGACCAGACCGAAGCAATGGTGGCGATCGATGTGAACAGTGGCAAGAGCCGCAGTGCACGCGATAGTGAAACCAACGCGTTCAACACCAACCGTGAAGCCGTTGATGAAATTGCCCGGCAATTGCGCCTGCGCGACTTGGGCGGAATCATCGTCAACGACTTGATCGACATGCGCATGTCCAAGCACCGGCGCGAGATTGAAGCGCGCTTGGAAAGCAATCTGCGCCGCGATCGTGCCAAGACCACCACGCTGGAAATCTCTGACTTCGGCATGATTGAGATGACCCGCCAGCGCATGCGCCCGGGTCTTCACAAGGCGCACTTCATGGACTGCCCGCACTGTCACGGTGCCGGCGAAGTCCGCGTGCCCGATGCAGTGGCTGCAGACATTCTGCGTCGCATCGCCCTGTTCTTCTGCCACGACCGCATTGCGCGCGTCGAGGTGGTGTGCAGCGCGCGCGTTGCTGGCGTATTCCTGAGTACGCGCCGCAATGCGCTCCATGAACTTGAAGAGCGCTCAGACAAGCGCGTTGACATTCGCATCAGCGAAGCTTTCGCCATGGATCGCGTTGAGGTGTATGCCTACGACGACCGCGGCGCGGACATTGAGCTTGATCGCCTACCGCGCGTTCCGGTTCCACGCCTTTCGGATTTGCCAGATAGCGTGGTCATTTCGGACGACGACGATGGTGATGATGATGTGGTGGATGGAGGCGGACATCGCCGCCGTCGCCGTCGTCGTAAGCCTGCGCCGGCGGATGCAACGGCCATGGCACTTGCTGGTGGATTTGACGATCTGCCAACCCCAACTGCCAACGAGCCGAGCGTTTCGGAACTCATTCGTCGCTCGGACGCTGAGCGCGAAACGCGCCGTCGCGAGGACGATGTTCGTAAGCGTGAAGAAGATGCGCGCCGCCGCGAAGAAGACACGCGCAAGCGTGAAGAAGACACCCGGCTTCGGCAAGAGGCCGCTCGTGAACGGCAAGAAGCTGCACGCGAACGCCAAGAAGCCGCAGCAGCACGCGCTGTTGAACGCGCCGCTGCTCGCGAGGCACGCGATGCCGATCGAGCAACGCGCGTTGAAGCTGGACTGGATGTTGCTGACCTCGACGAAGCAGACGCTGCGGATGCCGCCGAAGAGGCCGCGATCGCACTGGAACGTGAGCAATCGGGTGGCAATCGCGGTCAAGGCAATCGCGGCGAAGGTGAAGGCGAAGGCGAAGCCGGTCGCGGCCGGCGCCGACGTCGGCGTCGCGGTCGTGGACGCGGTGGCGATCGCGATGACGATGCACCAGCCAACGGAAACGGTGGCGGCAATCGCCAAGGCGGACGCAACGCTCCGCGCAACGACGCGGTTGGTACGCCAGCTGTCGCGCGCGCTGAAGGCGATGCAGGCGGCGAAGACTCCGAAGGCGGCGAAACTGCTGAAGGCGCGGCACGTGGCGAAGGCGGCGAAGGCAGTGAAGGCGGAGAGGACGGACCGCGCAAGCGTCGTCGTCGACGTCGTCGCGGCGGTCGTGGACGCGGTGGTGATCGGGCCGAAGGCGCGGAGGGCGCCGAGGGCGCACCTTCGGGTGACGGCAGTCCAGCCGCAGCAGGTGATGCGCCGGAATCTCGCCCTCGAAGCCAACCATTGGGCGTACCTCCGGGATCAGGCGGCGGGCGCACCCCGCGTGAACCACGTACTCCACGCGAACCACGTGAGCCACGAAGCGACCGTGGGCCGCGCGAACCACGTGAGCCGCGCGGCGACCGTGGACCGCGTGAACCACGCGAACCACGTAGCGACCGCGCCCCGCGCAATGACGCACCAGCAGCTCCGGCGCAACCGCCGGCGGCACCCGCAGCAAACCCCGCCACGGATACACCTCTCGGTGCAGCAAAGAAGACCCTTCGAAGCGTCACCGGTTGGATGCGACGGCTGAAGACCACTCCCGGCAGTGGCAGTCGTGACGATCGCTAAAGACACTCGGGCGCTGGTATGCCCTTTCACTCAGGAATCGCATGACTGCAACGCGGCGCCTCATCATCCTCGGATCCACTGGATCAATTGGCACCGCCACGCTGGAGGTGGTCGCGCATCTTGCACAGCAAGATGACGCCCCGCACTACACCGTGGTGGGACTTGCCGCGGGCAGTAACGCGGCACTTCTCGCTCAGCAGGCAGCGCAGTTCGGCGTTCATGATGTTGCGTTGGCGGACACCAGCTCCAGCAGCGCGCTTCCTGCGTCACTTCGCATCATCACTGGGCCAGACGCGGCCCTGGAATTGATTGACCGCGTCGCGCAACCCGGTGACATGGTGATGGCCTCCATGGTTGGTGTTGCCGGCCTTGCGCCGGTACTGGCAGCCATTGAACGCGGTTGCGATATTGCGCTTGCCAACAAGGAAACACTGGTTGCCGCGGGATCAGTGGTCCAAGAGGCGGTCGCTCGCAAGGGCGTGAAACTCCTGCCAGTCGACAGCGAGCACAGCGCGGTATTCCAATGCCTGCGTGCGGGCACCCTGCGCGAAGTGGATCGGCTGGTACTCACCGCCAGCGGTGGTCCGTTTCGCACCTGGAGCCCCGAGCGCACCGCTAACGCCACCCTGGCCGAAGCGCTGCGTCACCCCACCTGGCAGATGGGCCGCAAGGTCACCATCGACAGCGCCAGCTTGATGAACAAGGGTCTGGAAGTCATTGAAGCGCACTGGCTGTTTGACCTGCCCAGCGACCGCATTGATGCCATCGTGCACCCGCAGAGCATTGTGCATTCATTCGTCGAGTTCCGCGACGGCAGCACCATCGCGCAACTCAGCCCGCCGAGCATGAAGCACCCCATCCAGTACGCCCTGACTTGGCCCGCTCGGCTTCCTGGCTGCTGCCCCACCATCGCGTGGGATGCCTTGCGGGCATTGGAATTTGAACCCGTGGACCATGCTCGCTTCCCGGCCATCAACCTCGCCAAGCGAGTGATCGATGCTGGCGGCAGTTCAGGCGCCATCTTCAATGCCGCCAATGAAGTCGCCGTGGAGGCGTTTATCGCCGGATCATTGCGCTTTGGAGATATCGCTGCGGTGGTCACGGATTCACTGGACCGACTGCCAGCGCGCGCAGTGCACACGCTGGCCGAAGTACTGACCGCAGACCGCGACGCGCGGGAGTGTGCGCACGCGTGCGTTGCCGAACGCGCCGCACATAGCGCCACCGTAACGCGGTAAGTTCGCCTACGCTTCGTGGGGCACTTCCGTGCCGCACGCAACCATGGAAATTCTTACTAACGGCTGGAACGTCCTCATCATCCTCCTGGGATTTGGGGTTCTCATTTTCATCCACGAGCTCGGCCACTTTATGGCTGCGCGTTGGGCAGGTATCCGCTGCGAAAGCTTTGCAGTGGGCATGGGACCCGTGCTGGGAGCATGGCGCTCAGGCATCGGCTGGCGCGCGGGATCCACTGATCCCTCCACCATTGCGCGCTTCGGAAAGCCTGCCATCGAGATGACCGACGAAGAGCTGGCTCGCAACGGAATCGGCGAGACGGAATGGTCACTGCGCGCGCTGCCGCTCGGCGGCTACGTGCGCATGCTTGGTCAAGATGACCTTGACCCCGCCAGGGTTTCTGAAGAACGTCGCAGTTTCCAACGCGCACCAGTGTGGAAGCGCATGATCGTGGTCAGCGCTGGTGTGACATGCAACCTGATCTTGGCGATTGCGCTCTTTGTGGTGACCTTCATGGTGGGCGTTCGCTTTGAAGCACCGGTGGTTGGTGGAGTCGCTCCGGGTTCCCCCGCAGCAGCTGCCGAACCGGCTGAAGGCGGACCGGCCGGACTGAAGGCTGGCGATGCCATCACTTCGATCGACGGCGAGCCAGTGCTCACGTTCGCTGACATTCAGATTGCAGGCGCCATGGCGCGCCCCGGTGAAGCGCTCACCATTGCTGTGCAGCGCGCTGATGAAGCCGGGATGACTGTGCAACGCACCTTCCGCATCATTCCTCGCAAGGATGCGGTCAGCGGATTGTTGGCCATCGGCATTGAGCCCGCCATGTCCGGGCTGATCGGTGCCGTTCGCGGCGAAGAGCGAGAAGTCTTTGATTCAACCATGGCATCGGCAGGTCTTGGACCCGTGATGACCGGGACGAAAGCAGATCCGCTCCGCGAGTTGACCGAGATCCTTGACCCCGCCTCCGGTACGAGCGCCGCACAGACGAACCGCGTCACTCAGCAGTACATCCCCGTTGCCGTGGGCGAACGCGCTCCGAATTCGCCATCCGTCACCGTACTACTGGGCGATGCCGCTGATCGCTCTACTGGTGCACCCTTTGATACCAAATGGACCACCGCTTCCGGCGCGGAGGTGATGCGCACGTTGCAGCCCATTCCGGAACTGCAAGTGCTGATCACTCCCGCAAGTGAAATCAATGGAGCAGAGATCGATCGTGGGTTATTGGGGCTGGTTCCGCTCATGCGTGTGGAGCGGGTGCCCGCTGGATCTGCCAATGAAGGCACCTTGCGCTCGGGCGATGTGCTGCTGCGCGTTGACAATGTCGATGGGCCACGCATGTCGCAATTGCGCACGGCGTTGGCAAGCCATGCAGGTGGTACGGCCGATGTGGTGGTGTTGCGCGGCGGCGAGCCAACGCGCCTCACCGCGAAGGTGGATCGCGCCGGCCGATTTGGAGTAATCATGACCCCGGCACTGGATCTTCCAGCTACCACCGGCACCATCAATCGCCTTGCCACCGAGAACAACGGTGACCGTGCCACTGCGGTTGCAGCACTCACCTTGCTACCGCGCACCACCGTACGAAGTGTTGCAGGCACCGCGGTCATCGACTGGGTCACTATGCGTGCAGCACTCCTGGCTGCAACCAAGGACGCCGCCGCTCAGGGCGCAGGGGCCTCAGTAGAAATCGAAGTCGAAGCACCCACGCCCGCACATGAGCGGAGCACCGTTGCCTTGGTCATCGCCAAGGAGGATGTTGCGGCCATTCACGCGCTCGGCTGGGAGTCACCCGTGATGGCGGCAATTTTTGATCCGCTGATGACTCGGCTCACTGCCAACGGCAATCCCATCACTGCGGTTCGCATGGGGTTCCATCAGACAAAGACCATGGTGGTCATGACCTACCTCACGCTTGACCGCATC
>JBILYM010000019.1:0-16906 GCA_044377725.1 Phycisphaerales bacterium | reverse complement strand
CGCGGCATTGGTGAAGTCTCTGTAGGATTGCCGACAAAATGGCTATGAACGCTGCTACCGATCGACCCTTTCCGCGCCGCATGGCGGCCACCGCACTTTTGACCTCTTCGGTCATCACGGCGAGTGCCTTCGTGACGGGCTGCTACAGCACCTCGGGCGGCTTCATGCCGCACACCGATGGTGGCTTCACCTACGAGTCGACGCAGTTACTGCCGACCACGGTGATGGTGCTCAACTCCTGCGACCGCTCGCCGAACCATCCCGATGGCACGCCGTTCTTCATTATGGAAATCCCGCCGGGCAAGCAGTTGACCTTCAACTTTGAAGCTGACGGTGGCGACGATCCAGTCAACCGCCCAGCGCGCATGATGTACTCGCTGTGGAAGAAGGGGACGCAAACCGGCACCTTGGAGAACATCCTCAGTTGCCCAAGCGCCGCGTGCCGCAAGATTGTTGTCAGCTACCGCCCTGCCCCTGAGCAAGCGCGAGCAGACGAGTCCTACCGCATGCAAACTGGTAACGATGCGCCCGGACCTGTTGCACAGCCGCGTGCACCTCGCACCGACCGCCAGTCATCGGATACCTGATTGATGGCTGCCGAATATCGCATCGGTCACGGATATGACCTGCACCGGCTGGAACCATGCGCGCCGCATGGCGCTGGTCGTCCGTTTGTACTGGGTGGAGTGAGCTTCGAACATGATCGCGGACCGGTGGCGCATTCCGATGGCGACGTGTTGATGCACGCGGTCACCGACGCCATCCTGGGTGCGATTGGTGCTCCGGATATTGGGCAATTGTTTCCAGATACCGCGCCTGAGAATGATGGACGACCAAGCCGAATATTCCTTGAAGAGGCCGTGCGCCGCATGCATGCCGCCGGTTGGACCATTGGAAATATGGACATGACGGTGATTTGCGAGCGCCCCAAATTGGGCGGGCGCAAGCAGGAGGTGGTGGCCAATCTGTCCCACATCTTGGGGGTGCCCGCCGCCGACCTCAACCTGAAGGGCAAGACGCACGAACGCGTGGATGCCGTGGGCGAAGGACGAGCCATTGAGGCGCATGTGGTGGTGCTGTTGGTTCACAAGAAGTGATGGCGGAACCGCGGTGAAGGCGACGGGGATCGAACGATCGCCATACGATCACCTTTCTTATGCGCGCGATCATCACAGGCCAAATCGGTGTCGACAAGAAGCCCTACCTTGAGTCCTTAGTGGACGCTGCGGGACGGCGCCACAAGAAGGTGGAGTTGTTCAATGTTGGCAACATGATGTACGCGGAAGCGCCTGATGTGCGCCCAGGGCGCATCTTGGATCTGCCGTGGTCGCGCCTGGCAAACCTACGCCGCGCGGTGCTCAAGGATGTGATTGCCGCAACATCACCAGCATCTGAGCATCCCAACCTGATCATCAATACGCATGCCACCTTCCGGTGGCGACATGGTCTCTTCAGTGCGTTTGACTTTGACCAATTGCAGATGCTGAAGCCAGACATGTTCATCTGCTTGGTGGACAACATTGAAGTGGTCCACTACCGACTTCACCAAGAGCACGACATTGACGCCACGCTGAAGGATTGCATGGTGTGGCGTGAAGAAGAAATCTTGGCTACGGAATTGATGGCGCAAGCACTTGGATGCGGACAGAATTTCTACATCTTGAGCCGCGGTCGCCAGCGCGACACCGTGGAAACTGCGCTGCGGCTGATTACTCGGCCGGAGATGAAGAAGGTGTATCCGAGCTTCCCAATGAGTCATGTCATGGACATGCCGGATGTGCTTGCAGAAATCGATCACTTCCGCGATGCACTTGCCAAGCACTTTGTCACCTTTGATCCGGGTGATGTGGATGAGAAATTGCTGCTTGATCGCGCGATCGAAGCAGCGCGCACTGGCAAGGATTTCATTGATGTTGAAGCGCATAGTTTCGGCGGACGCGCCGGCGGACCCGCCATGCGTGTACCCGTGCGGGAGATCCTTGATATCGCTGGTGATATTGACGGCCAGATCTACATGCGTGACTTCAAATTGATCGATCAAGCGGACATGATCGTCAGTTTGGTGCCGGAGCTTCCGAACGGACAGCCGGGCCTTTCGAGCGGCGTGGAGCGGGAATTGCAACACGCCTTTGAGCACACCAAGGATGTCTATGTGGTGTGGAAGCCGAAGAAGAATCCAAGTCCGTTCATTACTGAAACAGCCACCAAGATCTTCCGAACGGTGGACGAGGCACTCGCCCACTTTGAGGCGAAGGGCATGTTTGCCCCGACGGACTTGTTCGGGCATTGAGGGCTTGGGGGAGCGCGGGTGGGAAGCGCGGCCGGAGCGGCGTACGGGCCGCGGGCGGCGCGGCGGGGAGCCCCGCGGGGGAGCCCCGCAGTCGGGGCTGCTGCGAATGGTGAGCATGGTGCGTCCTGAAACCCGGGGGCTGGGGAAACCTCAAGCGAATTACCCGCGTGTCACCCATGATTTGGCGCCCCGTTCGCGCGATTTCGTTTCCGATTCCGCGCAGCCGGGCTACTCTTTCACTCACGCCTGATAAGCCCCGCTGCCATTCACCTTGGAGCCTGCACTTGAAGATCTCGATCCGAACGCTCGCTGGAACCGCCGTAGCGGCCGCCGTGTTGGCGATGCCGGCGGTTGCGCAAGTTTCCACGCGCGTTGGGATCGGTGCAATTCCGTACAACGACGGTCCCGGCGTGCTAGGCGTGACATTCCGCACGTGGGCACCCAATGCAACCGCCGTTGCGGTGGGTGGCATCTTCAACAACTGGAGTGCAACATCCCATCCGATGTCGAGCGAGGGCGATGGGTGGTGGTCGCGCGACGTGGCGCTCATTCAAGCGGGCGCGCAATACAAGTTTGCCATTACGCGCGGTGCCACCACACAGTGGAAGAATGATGCGCGCGCACGGAGGCTTACCAACTCGGTTGGGACCTCGGTGGTCTACAACCCCAATGGGTACGCGTGGCAGTCGAACAGTTTCCAAATGCCCGCGTGGACCAACGTCGTGGCGTATGAGATGCACATCGGTACGTTTCATGTGCCGACGGGTGCTGCGCTTCCGGGCACGTTTGCAACGGCGACCGCCAAGCTTGACCATCTGCAAGCACTCGGCGTCAACGTGCTGGAACTGATGCCAACCAATGAATTCGCGGGCGACATCAGTTGGGGCTACAACCCCGCGCACCCATTCAGTGTGGAGAGTTCCTACGGTGGACCGGATGCCCTGAAGGCTTTTGTTGATGCGGCGCACCAGCGCGGGATTGCCGTCATGGGCGATGTGGTCTTCAACCACTTTGGACCGCAGGATATGGACCTTTGGAAGTATGACGGATGGAGTACCAGTAGCACTACTGGCGGCATCTTCTTCTACGAAGACGCCAATGCCAGTACGCCCTGGGGAGCGCGCCCGAACTACGGCAAAGGCGAAGTGCGCACGTACATCAAGGACAATACGATGATGTGGCTCGACGAGTTTCGGCTCGACGGGCTGCGCTTTGATGGCACCAAGTTCATGCGTCTGCGCGATTATGCCGGACCAGAAATTCCAGATGGCTGGAGCATGCTGCAGTGGTGCAACGAATCCGCGGACGCGCAGTTTCCTGGCAAGTTGATGGTGGCGGAAGATTTGGGCGACAACGCCTGGATCACCAAGACCACTGGCGCTGGCGGCGCTGGCTTTGACTCACAATGGGATGGCTCGTTTGCATTCCCAGTGCGGTCGGCGCTTGAGGCAGCCAGCGATTCATCGCGCGACATGTTTGCCGTTCGCGATGCAATCAACAAGAACTTCAACGGCTCGATGCAACAGCGCGTCATCTACACCGAGAACCATGATGAAGTGGCCAACGGTCGAAGCCGTGTTCCGGAGACCATCTGGCCAGGAAATGCCGGCAGCTGGTACAGCCGCAAGCGCTCCACGCTTGGAGCAGCGCTGGTGATGACTGCTCCGGGCATTCCGATGATCTTCCAGGGGCAAGAATTCTTGGAGGACGGTTACTTTGCTGCTGAAGACCGGCTGGATTGGAGTAAGGCGACCACCTACAGCAAGGTCACCGACCTGTACCGCAGTTTGATTCGGCTGCGCCGCAATCTGGACGGCACCAGCCGCGGATTGAGCGGGGCATTTACCAATGTCTTCCATGTGAACAACAACGCCAAGGTGTTGGGATTCCATCGGTGGCAGAACGGTGGCGCCGGTGATGACGTGGTGGTGCTCACCAACTTCAGCAATGTTTCCTACCCCAGTTACCGCGTTGGCCTGCCTCGCGGCGGACTGTGGCGGGTGCGCTTCAACAGCGATTCCACCGCCTACTCCGCCGATTACGGGAACTACGCCACCACCGACGTCACCGCCGATAACGCTGGCTACGACGGCCTGCCGTTCAGTGGGAACTTCCGATTTGGTCCGTACACCTCGGTGATCTTTAGTCAGTCAGCGCCAAGCCCGTTTGACCTGAATGGCGATTGGATGGTCGGCGGGTCCGACCTGGGCGTGCTTCTGGCGCAGTGGGGCGGGCCTGGAACGGCCGACTTCAACGGCGACGGCATCGTGGGTGGCCCGGACCTCGGGATGCTGCTTGCTGCGTGGGGAATAGTCCAATAACAATCGATATTGATTTCATACTGATGCTTGCATTGGTATGAATTCGGGCTACTTTATGGCGGTTCGGTGTGTGAGGTTTGGAATAAGGGCGATCGCGGCGTGCCGCGGCCTCTGTCCGTTTCCTGACTTCCATCGGAGCCTCTCACTATGAAGAATTTGATCACCACTGCAAGCACCTTGCTTATTGCATCGGCAGCTCACGCCGGTATTGCTGGTTCCTACTCGGACGCCACCGATGACCTCTTCGACAATGGCCTCGGCAACCTCGACATCTCCGGCGTCGGCGTCTCCGACGATGGCACGAACATCACCTTTGCCGTCACCACGCGCAGCTTCCAGAACTGGACCAAGTACATGATCGCTATCGATAGCGATCCGACCGGTGGCACCGGCACCAACGCATGGAGCCGCCCTTGGGATTTGAACGGCGCACAGATCGAGCACTTCATCGGTTCTTGGGTTGATGCGCCGTCGAACAACGCGCAGAGAGTCGCATTCAGCGGCGGCAGCTGGGACTGGGCCAACTACCAGACCTTTTCGAACAGCGTCTCTGGCAACACCGTTTCCTTCACGGTTTCATTGGCATCGCTCGGCCTCTCGGCTGGTCAGAGCTTCTCGTTTGACGTTGGCACCTCTGGTGGCGGCGGCGGCGACCCAGCGATCGATCTGCTGAGCCGCTCCGACGTGGCAACGACCGGCTGGGGTTCGCCCTCCGTGTCGGGCGCGTTCCGCACTTACACCGTCACTCCCACCCCGGGTGCGATTGCGCTCTTGGGACTCGCCGGCATCGCTGGATCGCGACGCCGCACGAAGTGATGAGCTGATGACCAGTTGCGACGTGATCGCGACAGGTATAAACAAACGCGGCGGGCGCTTTCGAGCGCCCGCCGCGATTTCTTTTGTAACTTCAGCACTGCCGCGTGAGGTACGGGCAGGTTTCCCGTGCAATCAGGCCTTCACGCCACCAAACGCTGGCAGGTAGCCGGACTTGAAATACTCGCCAACCATGCGGTCGGTGTTGAATATCGCCGGCACAGTGGTGGCGGAACGGATCGCGCGCGCAATCCACTTGGTGGGCAGCCCATCGGTGCCAAGTTCGTAGAACTCTGGAACCACCTGCTGCTCAAGCAAGCTGTACAGACTCTCAGCGTCAGCCTCGTTCTGCACTTCGTTGTCCGGGTTCTCACTGCCATCACCGATCGCCCAGCCGTTGGTGCCGTCGTAGGACTCCGGCCACCATCCGTCAAGCACGCTTAGGTTGATACCGCCGTGCAGCGGTGGCTTCATCCCGCTTGTGCCACTGGCTTCGTAGGGGCGCAGCGGGTTGTTAAGCCAAACATCGCAACCGGAGGTGAGCATGCGCCCGACCTCCATGTCGTATTCCTCAATGAGTGCAACGCGACCTTGGAAGCCAGCGTCATGCGCAAATCGCCAAATCATCTGCGCAAACTCTTGCCCACCCATGTCCTTGGGATGCGCCTTGCCAGCGAAGACGATCTGCACTGGGCGATCCTTGGCGGTCAGAATGCGCAAGATGCGTTCCACATCATGGAAGATCAGCGGCGCGCGTTTGTAGGTTGCAAAGCGGCGTGCAAACCCGATGGTGAGCGCATCGTCGCGGAATGCTTCGCCCGCACACATGAGGTCGAGCGGACCTTCACCGCGCGCCATGGCCTGGCGGCGCAGGCGCGTTCGCACGAATCCAACCAACTTGTGGCGGAGCGCGCAGCGCATGGCCCAGAAGTCGGAGTGTCCAACAGACGGGACCGCCGCCCATGGGTTGGCGTCCGGCGATGAGTTTCCGATGTCAATGCCAACCGAGCGGCGCCAGAAGGAGCGCGCCTCGGGGGCGATCCAGGTGGGGATATGAATACCGTTGGTGACGCTGCCGATCGGAACGTCTGCTACGGGGCGACCAAA
This sequence comes from Phycisphaerales bacterium, assembly GCA_044377725.1. Lineage (GTDB taxonomy): Bacteria > Planctomycetota > Phycisphaerae > Phycisphaerales > SM1A02 > UBA966. Next base: position 10,375 of record JBILYM010000019.1, on the reverse strand, counting down.
CACCTCGGTCCACATTTCGCGGCTGACGCGGCCATGCAACTTGGAGACGCCGTTCACGCGCTCGGCAAGCCGGAGCGCCAACACGGTCATGCAGATGGGGCCGCTGCCCGGACGCTCGCGTCCAAACTGCGCGAACGATTCCTGCGTGAATCCAGCGTTGCGGAGTGGGCGCCGCAGTGCTTTCCAACACATCTCTACGTCGTAGCGATCGTGGCCGGCTGGCACTGGGGTGTGCGTGGTAAAGACAGTGGATTGGCGAACGCGCTGTACCGCGGCATCAAGAGTCATGCCTCGTGAAACCAGTTGCGAAAGGCGCTTCAAGCCGGCAAATGCCGCATGACCCTCGTTGAGATGGAAGACCGTGGTCTTCTCCTTCATCTTTGCCAACGCCAAGATGCCGCCGACGCCAAGCAGTACCTGCTGACGCATGCGAAGTTCTGGCTCACCCTGATACAGCGCGTTGGTCAGCAGGCGATCGCGCTTGCGATTCTCTGGGATGTCTGCGTCAAGCAGATAGAGCGGAACGCGACCCACCTGCAGTTTCCAAATTTTGGCGCGCACCATATTGGGGCCAATCGGAACGTCCACATGCGCGCGCGTATCAATGATCGGCCAACGGTCAAAGTCGTAGTTTGGGTGCAGCACGCGGGTACTGCCATCGCCGCGGAATTCCTGTAGGTAATAGCCCTGCCGATAGAGAAGCCCAACGCCCACGAGCGGGATGCCCAAGTCCGATGCGCTCTTCAGATGGTCGCCTGCCAAGACGCCGAGTCCACCGGCGTACTGCTGCATGCTTTCGTGAATGGCAAACTCGCTTGAGAAGTACGCGATCCGCATCCCGGGTGTTTCAGCGGCGTAGGTTTGCTCGTACCACGACGCGGTCTCGTAATAACTTCTGCGCGCATCCACTGCGTCGGAGACGAGCGCACGGAAGCGCTCGTCAGCGATCTTGGCTTCCAGAATGGCGGGGTCGATGCCCGTCAAGACGCCGCTGGGCGAATGCTTGCATGACTCCCACATCACCGGGTCGAGCGCAGCGAACGGACGCTGACCAATTTCGTTCCAACTGAACCAGCAGTCATGCGCCAGAACATTGAGGGAGTCGAGGGTCCCAAACGGATCAGAGATGCGCGGCGTGGCACGGCGTGGTGACATGAGTAGGGTCCAGCGTCAGGCGCGCGGCGCCCGCGTCACACGCGGGCGGTCGCAAACACCGAATGTCGCATCGTAGTGGCATCGAGCCCACGGAGGGCATCCGGGGCCATGCGCCAGCGCCACTGATTGCTGCCCTTTCCGGGGACGTTCATGCGGGCGGAACGGTCCAGCCCCAGGTGGTCCTGCATGGCCACGATCGCCGTCCGTGCCGGGCTCTGCAGCGTGGCTTGCACCATGGAGTGGGCAAGCGTCCGGCGCGCTTCCAGGGGCGACGCAGCGCCCACGTAGGAGGCGTAACGGGCACGGGCAGCCGCGGGGAGCGATCGCCACCAGCCGACCGTGGTGTCGTTGTCATGCGTGCCGGGGTACGCCACACAGTCGAGGGGATGCAGGCACGGAAGGTCGGTACTTGCCGGTCCGTAGAAGGCGTTGTGAACAAGCTTCATGCCGGGCAGACCGAACCGCTCGCGTAGCGCAGTGACGGCCGGGGTCACCGCGCCCAGGTCCTCAGCAACCAGCGGTAGTCGACCGCACGCGCGTTCAACGGCGGTGAGCAATTCTGCGCCGGGCGTTGGGCGCCACGTGCCACGACGCGCGGTGCGTGCCGTACCGGAGATTTCATAGGCATGAACGAACCCGACAAAGTGATCGATGCGCAGCGCGTCAAAGCGTGCGAGACTGGCTGCAATGCGCGCAATCCACCACGCGAATCCGGTGCGACGATGCTCACTCCATCGGTAGTGCGGATGACCCCACAGTTGGCCGGTGGTACTGAAACAATCGGGCGGAACTCCGGTGACCACTTCGGGGCGACCGCTGCGGTCAAGTCGGAAGAGACGCGGATTGTCTTGGACGTCTGCAGAATCAAGTGGGACAAAGATCGGGACATCGCCCAAGAGCAGAACATTCAATGCCGCGCAGCGTGCACGTAGTCGGTTCCACTGCCGCTGAAATTCCCATTGCACCCAGATGTGGTACGTGGGGTCCGGTGATGCGCCGCGCTGCGACATGGCAAAGCGGCACCATCCAGGGAGCCACGAGGAATGTTGGCGCTCAAAGGCGCGCAGTGCGGCCGGCACGCCACGGGTCTTCCGGCGTTGTGCTTGGTAGGCAGCGCGCAATCGCGGTTCCTTGAAGCGTCGTGCGGCGGTCCAGTTCACTGGCCCTTCGGCGCTGACGGCAGGTTCGCCGCGGGATGGGCGCAGCGATGCCCGCGAGAGAAGGCCTTCCTCTACAAGGAGTTCCAAGCTGATGAAGAGCGGCTCGCCCGCGAAACTGGAGGTGCTGGCGTACGGCGAGTTGCCCGCACCGACTGGACCCACCGGAAGCATTTGCCACACCGACTGCCCCGCTGCTGCGCACCAACCTGCAAATTCATACGCCGCTGGCCCCAGGTCGCCAACTCCATGCGGTGCCGGCAGCGATGAAAGATGCAGAAGCGTGCCGGCGCGGCGACGCGCGAAGATGGCGGGAGTAGCGGAATGACTCGTGCGCGGCTTCATGCTGAATTGCTCACTTGATGCGTCGGTGCCAGACACGAGCACCGACATGGGGAATAGTGGCAGAGACCATTCCGTTGTCGGCGAATCCTGGCGTCCCATAGACGTCCTGCCAACCGTCGCCCATGTCTGCAAACGAAACGGTGGCGGGTCGATCGGAGGCGTTCAATGCAACCAACAACTCTTCGCCATGCCCGGCGCGCACAAAGGCCCAGACGTCTTGCGCGTCGTCGGTGCGCACCGTTTGGAACGTTCCCGTGCGCAACGCGGGGTGCGCGTTACGCAAAGCGATCACGGTTCGGTAATGGTCAAGGAGCGCACTATCAACTGATTGTTGCGGATCTTGATAGACGCCAAGGTCATCCCACACCATTGGCTTGCGGTTGTTTGGGTCGTTGGAGCCCCACATGCCAACTTCATCACCAAAGTAAATCATCGGTGCGCCAACGTAGGTCATCTGTACAAGCGCCATCAAGCGCTGCTTGGCATAGTCCGTGGGACCGGGCTTGCTGGCGTCGTACGGATCGCCTTCCTGCTCACGGTTCTTCTGGTTGTAGATGCGATCAGGATTCTTTGCCATGCTCGCCACGCGGTCGGTGTCATGACTGTCCACTAAGTTCATCATGGCGTAGGTGCATTCAGCGGGGTACGCCAAGCGTAGTTCCGCAAGCGAACGGTCCAACTCTGTGGGCGTGATCTTGTTGGTGCGATCAATGACCCATCGCACCAGCGGCTTTGCAAACTCATAATTCATGACGGCATCGAATGCTTTGCCGTCCAGCCATTGATCCGCGCGCTCCCAGATTTCCCCGGCGATGTACGCATCCGGATTGATGCTTCGAACGTGCTTGCACCACTCGTGCCAGAATGGCAGCGGAACTTCGTTGGGAACATCAAGACGCCAGCCATCAACGCCGTCGCTTGGATCACCGTCCCCATCCGGGTCCATCCAGCGTCGCGTGATTTCAAAGAGATGCTTGCGGACTGACTCCGCGGCAAGACCATGCTCAGGATCCTTACGAAATACAGGTAATTCGCTGAAGCCCCACCATGCGTCGTACTTGAATGGATCCCAACTGGTGATGTCAAACCAACTGGCAAATTTGCTCTCCTTGCCATGGCGCTTCACGTCTTGGAATGCCGGATGATCCGTACCGCAGTGATTGAACACGCCGTCGATGATGATGCGGAATCCCATTCCTTTGGCTTCGCGAATGAAGTCTAAGAATGCTTTGTCTGTGGGGGTGAACGTCCACGTTGCCAGATCAAGGATGTCTTCCTTCGCGGCGGTTGGCGCGTAATCGCCCTTGGTTCCAAAGTGTTCGTCCACGTGAATGTAGTTGGCGGTGTTGTATTTATGCGGAGTGCTGGCCTGAAACATCGGCATCAGATACAACGCATTCACACCAAGCGAACGGAGGTACGGCAGTTTGGAGCGCAGACCTGCAATATCGCCGCCGCCGAATCGACCAAAGACAAAGTGCTTGTAGAAGGTCTGCCCGTCATTGCCTTCAGCACCGACAGGTTTGTACCAATCGTGTGTCCACGGAATGGTTCCATTGGGATCGTTGCTGTGGTTGCCGTTACGAAACCGGTCCACCATGACTTGGTACCAGACCGCATCCTTGGCCCATGCCGGAGTGTGGAGAGGCGAGGCGGAAGTGCTATCGAGGGAATAGATATTGGGATCACTCACAGACAATTGATCATCCTTTGCTACGAACGTGTACGCGATTGTGGGGTTGCCCGTCAGGGGCAGTACGGCATCCCAGATATCAAACGGCCCGCGGGTACCGACGTGAACCATGGGGAGGTGGCCGGTGGTGGCTGCGGGGGTAGTGGTGGCGGCGGGGGTAGTGGTGGCGGCGGGCGCGGCCGGTGTTGCGGGCGTTGCTGGTGTTGCGGGTGTTTTTGGTGTCGCGGGCACGGCTGGCGTTGCTGGCGATTGCCAATACAAGTCCACGTGCTCGACATCACCGCGGAGCGTGCGCGCACGGACGTGCCAGGCGCCGGCAACACGCTCGCGGTCCGCTGGGAGATTGGGATGGTGGCGGAACGCAGCGCCTTCGATGGCGCCATCGCCGCGGCGAGCGAGCGACGGATCGAGCGCCACTTCCGCTCCGAGATCAATGACGGAGTTCTTTCCGCTGTTGCCATCGTCCGTGCCGCGCGGATTGGCGGGATCAGCGATCCAACGAGTGCCATCCACGATGAACTTGTAGCGCCGAGTTCCAGGCGGAACATCGATGACGGCCGAAAAGCTGCCGTCGGAGGCGCGCTTCATGGCCACCGCTTGCCCTTGCCAGCCAGTGAAATCTCCAGCCACGGCTGCTGACTGCGCGCTGACCGCATGCGCGGCAGCGAGCGTGAACGTCACTCGCCAACGACCGTCCGCCAGTGGTTCGGCACGCATGCCGGGTGGAACACGACTATCCGATTGACTGCCTGACGCGACGGCGCTCGGAAATGCTGGGGGAAACGCGTCCTCAGCTGCACGTGCGCCGCCCGCAATGCACATCGTGGTGCATGCCGACAGTGCCTGGAGCAGTGCTGCGCGCGTGCGGGGTGCCGATCGTGTGGTTGCTATTCTTTGCTTCATGGCGCGTGACGGCATCGCGGTGAATCTGTCAAGGATAGTTGCAATCACCGTGCGTTGGACGCTCGGTGTAGCCGCCGTTGCATTAGTTGTTTGGGCGTTCGCACGTGTGGGCTGGCGCGAACTGGGACGAACGCGGGGCGATGCCGGCGGTACCACACTCACCGTGTTGCATTGGTCGGGCGAAGGCGGACCAGAGGAAGACGACATTGTGGAGTCGAGCCTCCGCGCATTTGAGGCTGCCAATCCGGGGCTGCACGTCAAGCGGATCAATCCGGGCGACGCTGGCAGTTTTTATACGAAGCTGCAAACCATGATGGCCGCCGGCGAACCGCCGGACATCTTCTACGTCGGCAATGAGCGAATCCCCAGCTTTGCGGCACTCGGACTGATGGAGCCGCTGGACCGCTTCGTTGCTGCAGATACGGCATCAACGGAGCCGGGCGCACTGAAGATCGCTGACCTGTATCCGCAAGTGGTTGATGCATTTCGCTACGACGGCGTTACTGCCGGGCGCGGCACGCTGTGGGGTATTCCCAAGGACTTCACCACGGTTGGTTTCTATTACAACAAAGACCTGTTTCAGAGGGCGGGCGTGCCGCTTCCGAAGGACGATTGGACCTGGGATGACTTCATCGCCACCGCACGCGCCATCGGTGCCGCGAAGGACGATGCCGGCGAGCATTTCACTGGCGCTGAATTTGTGACATGGCCAGCCATGGTGCGCGCCTATCTATTCACTGAAGGGCGCGATGTGGTGGGCGCGACGTTCGATGATGTGACCATCACGGACCCACAGGCCATGGCCGCACTGGAACGACTGCGTGCGTGGCGCCATGATGAGGAACATGCGCTCACCAGTGGTCGCAGCAAAATCGCCACAGGATCGGCCGTATTTAGTACTGGCCGCGTTGGATTGGCGGGGCCGTTTGGGCGTTGGGTTGTGCCTGAATACCGTCGCATTCAGGCCTTTGACTGGGACTTTGCTCCGCTACCACGCGGAAGCGAACGAGCCAACATCATCCTCACGGTTTCGTGGAGCATTTCCGCGCAGTCGAAGCACAAAGATGACGCGTGGAAACTAGTGCGCTGGCTGACGAACGTCGAAGGTCAGAAAGCGCAGGCACGGCTTGGGTTGGCCATTCCATCCAATCGCGCGGCGGCCGAGAGTGATGCATTCATCGATCAGGCAAAGCCGGCAAATGACCGGGGCTTCCTTGATGCGATTCCAACGTCGAAGGTCATCAACTGGCCACCCAATGCAAAGTTTGAGCAACTGCTGGGAACCAATCTTGATGAGGGGCTGAAGACTGGCAACAAGCCGCTACCCGAGGCGGTGGCTGCCTTTGAAACGCTCTGGAAGCAAGAGCGAGACAGTCCACTTGGGCGCGGTGGCTTTCCAGCCATGCCTTGGCGCATGCTGACCACCATCATCATTGCCATCACCGCTGCGGGTGTAGCCGCCGTCGTGCTGTGGTTCCGAAAGCGCCCCCTGCCCCGCCACGAAGCGCGGGAAGAACGCGCGGGGTTCCTGTTTGCGTCGCCATGGATCATTGGATTTGCAGTGTTTATGGCCTTCCCGGTAGTGCTCTCACTGCTCCTGTCCTTCACAAGCTGGCGCGGACTTGCCACGCTTTCCGAAGCAAAGTGGGTAGGCGTTGGCAACTATCAGCAATTACTGCTTGAAGATTCGCGTTTCAAGACCAGCGTGGCGGTGACGCTCTATTACGTTCTGGTTGCGGTGCCACTTGGACAATTGCTGGCGCTTGGTGCTGCACTGCTCATGAACCAGAAGGTGCGCGGTATTCCGTTCTTCCGCGCGGCGTGGTACTTGCCAAGTGTGCTTGCGGGTGTTGGCGTTGCCGTGTTGTGGCGCTGGGTGTTCGATTCCGACGCTGGCTTGATGAATTCCGTACTCGCGCCGATCCTCTCGCCGTTCGGACTGGCACCGCCGCATTGGTTTGGGGCGGACGCCAAGATCTGGGGTGCGCCCGCGTTTGCCATCATGAGCGCGTGGTTTGTTGGTGGATCAATGATGATCTACTTGGCGGGGTTGCAAGGTATTCCTGATGAACTCAACGAAGCCGCCGAAGTGGATGGCGTTGGCAGGGTGCGTCGCTTTGTGGGAATCACGCTGCCAATGCTTGGGCCGGTGATTCTCTTCAATGTGCTGATGGCGGTGATCGGAAGCTTCCAAGTGTTTACGCAGGCGTTCGTGATGACTGGCGGCGAGCCTGGGGATCTGACTCGCTTCTACGTGCTCTACCTCTACAACCAGGGCTTTGAGTACTACGAAATGGGCTACGCGTCCGCCATGGCGTGGATACTTCTTGCGGTAGTTCTGGTGGTCACCGTGGTGATCCTGCGCTCCAGTGCGCGACACATCTACTACGAGGCGCTCAAAAAGTAATCATGCGCAGCCGCACAGGAAAAGCCATGATTTACGCACTGCTCGTCGCTGGGACAGTGACGTTCTTGTTCCCGCTGTGGTGGATGGTGGCGGTCAGCCTGATGACGCCAGAAGCGGCACAGGCAGCAACGGTGCGCGGCGGATTGGCGGCGCTGGTTCCGACTGATCCGCAGTGGCACAACTACCCGGATGCGCTGATGCAGATGGGAAGCGTGCGTTGGACTGGATTTCTGGATGCGCTTGCCAACAGCGTGGTGGTGACGGTGGTGGCCACTGCCGGGACAGCACTCAGCTCAAGCCTGGTTGGCATGGCGTTTGCGCGTATGCGCTTCCGAGGCAGCCGACCGATGTTCTTGGTGATGCTGGGCACCATGATGTTGCCCGCGCAAGTCACCATGATTCCCCTCTTCATCTTGTTCCGCAACCTGGGATGGATTGACACATTCCTTCCACTGGTGGTGCCGGCGTTCTTCGGAAACGCGTTCTTCATCTTCATGTATCGACAGTTCATTGCGCAGATTCCGGAAGCGCTCCTTGAAGCCGCGCGTCTTGATGGCCAAGGATGGTTTGGGATCTGGTGGCACGTGATTCTGCCGCTGACCCGGCCGGTGACCGCCATCACTGCGGTCTTCACATTCATCTTCACATGGAACGACTTCTTGGCGCCGCTCATCTATCTACAGAGCGACGACCAAGCGACACTAAGCGTCGCCTTGAACTCGTTCCGTAATCAGTACGGCGGCATCACCAAAGTGAACCTACTGATGGCGGCAAGTCTGACCACCATGGTGCCGTGCATCTTGCTGTTCTTGGCTGCACAGAAGCAATTTATTGAAGGTCTCGGTAAAGGCGCGGTGAAGGGCTGACGCGCTGGGGAGCGAGCGGCATGTTGACGATTTGCGAAGGAAACACATGGCAACCATCGAACTGAATCACGTCTCAAAAACCTACTCCGGCGATGTCCGCGCTGTCCGCGAGGCGACGCTTGCCTTCCGAGACGGTGAGTTCATTGTGCTTGTTGGACCATCGGGATGCGGCAAGAGCACGCTGCTGCGGATGATTGCTGGTCTTGAGGCGATCACGGGCGGCACAGTGGCGATCGGCGGTCGCGTGGTGAATGACTTGCCACCGAAGGATCGTGATGTGGCCATGGTGTTCCAGAACTATGCGTTGTATCCACATATGACGGTGGAGAAGAACATGGCGTTTGGACTGCTGCGTCGCCGCCAGCACGGTGGCCTGTCCGGCCTGCTGTTTCATGGCGCAGAGCGACGCGCGGAGCTTGCTGCCATTGATCGGAAAGTGCTTGATACTGCTCGCACACTTGGTATTGAGCCGCTGCTGGCACGTTTGCCGCGCGCGCTCTCGGGTGGCCAACGGCAGCGTGTTGCCTTGGGGCGCGCGTTGGTACGTGAGCCACAGGTATTCCTCTTTGATGAGCCGCTCTCCAATCTTGATGCACGCTTGCGAATTGAAATGCGCGCGGAAATCCGGGAGCTGCACCGACGCACCAAAGCCAGCATGGTGTATGTGACACATGATCAAGAAGAGGCGATGACGCTTGCGGACCGGATGGTGGTCATGAAGTTCGGCGTCGTCCAACAGTTTGGGACGCCCGGCGAGTGCTACGCGCGACCAGCAAACCGATTTGTGGCTGGATTTGTAGGTACGCCAGTCATGAACTTCATTGACGGCCGCGTGGACGCCGGCGTGTTCATTGCCACTGACATGCGCGTGCAATTGCCTGCCGCGCGCTGGCCACGCATGCCCGCTGGTTCTTCAACATTGGGTGTGCGACCGGACCAGTTGCGGGTCATGCACAGCGCCGATGCAGGCGGGGGCAATACGGCCGCCGAAGGAACGTTGGTGCCCGCCACCGTCCGTGCCATCGAGCGACTCGGAGACCGTATGGACGTTGTGGTCATGATTGGCGGAACGCGGCTGACCGCGCGCATTGAGAATGATGATCGCCTGGTGGAGGGCGGCTCCGTGTTGGTTCACATTGGCCTTGGCGCCGCACATCTCTTTGCTCCGGGTGAAGATGGCGCGCGGCTGGCTGATGCGCATGATGTTGCGTGATAAAAGTAGAACCGCGGGTCCAGCACGTGTGCCGGACCCGCGGGTATTTCATGCGTTGACCATCATCTGCAGCGACGATGTCGCCAGCAGTCACCAAGCCTTAACCAGGGCACGCGCCCCAGTCGCCAAGCATCTTCCCGAGGTCTGATCCGGTGACGGCGCCGTCACGGTCAAAGTCTGCGGGGCACACTGCGCCACAGGGTCCCCACGCGCCAAGCAGGCTGCCGAGGTCTGAGCCGCCGACGAACTGGTCGCCATCAAGGTCGGACGGACATGGATTCGGAGGGGTGCCGCCACCAACGATGAAGAACTGATCGCCAGGGACCACGGATAGATCAAGCACGCGCGGTTCGCCCATGTTTCCGTACCCAGCAGGCAGCGGAGAGATGAACTGGTTGGATGCGAAATCATGCCCACCACCGTTGATGAATGCGCAGACCTTGATTGGACTGGAACCGTCCCAGCCGAGCACAGAGATCGGAATGCGGAGTTCGATACCGGTAGCGACACCAGCTCCGGTCGAGGTACCGGCTGGATCGCCATCCACGCCAAGGATGTTGCTGTTGTCGATGGCCGCCTGGATGCCATAAGTCACGTCATCAATACGAATGACCCCAGTGGTGGGATCGGTCACGC